>JAKBGP010000107.1 GCA_021833045.1 Thermoplasmata archaeon | reverse complement strand
TTATAAGTGCATGATACTAAGCAGATTTAGACCACCTTCATTCAAGACATGCATAATCAGGTTTAAGATCAGCGAAGAGCTACTTGAGCCATCCCAAAGATCTAAGCTTCGGGGGATTTGCTATGTAAGTAACGGCTCTTATGTTTCCAGCATAAGGAAGAGGAAAGATGGAGATCTAGATTACAACTTCTTTGTATCAAAATCAAAGGTTTCAGAGGGGAGATATTATTATTTCTGCAGGATATATTCAGGTAAACTTGTAGAGAATCTCAATAAACTATTTGAAAATCAAACCATGATTAATGAATATGCAATATTCTTTGATGGAGCAATTCACATAAGGTTCTCCTTCTATGAAAAGTATTCACATATCGTTTCAAACTTTATAAAAGAAAATTATGAAAATGGTATAGAGGTAGTATATCTCGGAAATTTCACCAATGTTGATGCTGAAATGAAAAGTGAAGGTCTTGGACTTAAGATCATAACACTCAGGATGGAAGTTCCCCAATACCTTCTGGAAACAGATCCAAGTACTTCTGTTAAATGGATACGATTTATAAGGAATTTTAACATGGAAAATTTCAACTCCCTGTATTTAATACAGAACAACGGTCTTAACAATATTCCGGACATGTTCAGAGCTGTTGATGCCAGTATTGGCCTTTATGAGGGAGAAACAAGCAATGAAATAATTCAGGAGCTTGAAAACATGATAATAGAGACAGGTTTGAGGCCAGTTATTAGCACAAATGAGTTTGATGGGAAATACCTATGGCTTGAATACTTTGTCATTGAGAGGGACCTCACAAGTATTATTAGAATCATGGGTGACCTGAAGGATAGAAATTCAGAATGGAAGGGATTGATATTTAAGATAAATAGTGCTTCTGATGAATAATGAAAATCGTTGGAATAGCAGCTATGTCCACTGGGTCCGGTAAGACAACTGTTACTGGGGCCATTCTTTCTGCAGTGCCTCACAGCATACAGATAAAGATTGGACCTGATTTTATTGACCCTTTGATTGAATCTAAAATTACTGGAAAACACGGGTACAATCTGGACAGATGGCTTCAGGGCAGAATGGAGAGAAACATTGTTGGGCTTGCATCTGAAAAAGCAGATTTTGCAGTTGTTGAAGGTGTTATGGGGCTATATGATAGCGGTGTTGGAAAGGAATTCAGCACCATTGCCTACTTTGAAAGGCTTGGAATTCCATATATCCTGGTTGTGGATGTGTTCAAGTGGGCTGAGTCAATATATTATGCTGCTAAGGGCTTTATAAAGAAAAACTGCATCGGTGTGATCCTGAATGGTTACGCTGGAGAAAGACACCTTAAAATGATTGAAGATGTTTTTCTGTCCCATGGTATCAGGATTGTTGGAAAAATACCTTATAGAGAAGAGTTCAAAATGCCTGAGAGACACCTTGGGTTGAATCTGGATCAGGATAAAGAGAAACTAATTTATAGATCCAGAGAAATAGCTAAATTTATAGATCTTTCATTCACTGAACATTTACCTGAGATTTCTGGTATGAATTCTATAAAAAGAACGAATGTTCAGAGGAAAAATGTCTACATAGCAAGGGATGATGCGTTCTGTTTTTATTATGAAACTTCCTTAGACTATTTTTTGAAGAGACATAATGTAAGATTTTTTTCACCCTTAAATGACGAAGTGCCAGAGAAAGCTGATCTAATATACATAGGTGGTGGATATCCAGAACTTTTTGGCGAAAGGCTAGAATCCGCTCTTAAACTGAAATCCTTCCTGAGGGATTATGTTGATAATGGTGGGTATCTATACTCTGAGTGTGGTGGTACTATGTTCCTCATGAATTCCATGGAAAATAATGATAAGAAATATGAAATGGCAGGAGTTTTTAGTGGAAAAACATGGATGGAAAAACGACCTGTGCTGAATTATACTAAAATTTTGTGCGAAACAGGAGGTCCATTCTTTAGAAAAGGACAGGTTATTAAGGGACATGAATTCCATTATGGTCGAATAAAAACAGAAGATAAAATGACGATGAGGATGATCAGAGGAAATGGAATAGAAGGCTACGACGGCATAACAAGGAAAAATGCTTTTGGAATGTACACGCACATAGATTTCATGCGTTACGGCAGTAGCATGAAATGGGAAGAAAAGTGAAATGGGATTTATTCCTAACTGAAAGTATTCAGTTTGAATTAGACATAGGTTAGATAATCCTGATGGGTGTTAGATTTTCCCTGAACAAGGTTGAAATAGGTTTCCCATACCTTCTTTGTTATACTGCCGACCTTTCCATCTCCAATGGTAATTCCATCTATATTGAGTATGGGTGTCACCTCAGCAGCTGTTCCAACAAAGAAAGCTTCATCTGCAGTGTAAAGCTCTTCTCTATGAATAAATCTTTCAATTACCTGCATACCGTTCTCTTTCATGAGTTCAATGATCGTATTTCTGGTTATTCCCAAAAGGATCTGGCTGTCCCTTCCTGGGGTTAAAAGTGCACCGTCCTTTACTATGAAAATATTTTCTCCGGGGCCTTCTGCTACATAACCATCCCTTGATGTGAGTATGGCCTCGTCGAAACCAGAAGCTTTAGCTTCCCTCATGGCTATAACAGAATTCAGGTAATTCCCGCTTGCCTTTGCCTCTATAGGTAAAATGGATGATTCCATTCTGTGCCATGATGATACTTTGCACTTTAGTCCGGTATCAGCCGCAGAGAAATACTTTCCAAAAGGAAATGCACCGATATAAACACTAATCTTCTTGCCAGCTGTACCCACACCGACACTGTGGTCATCATAGAAGGCGAAAGGCCTTATGTAGCATGACTTAAGCTTGTTTCTTCTAACTATTTCTATTATTGCCTTTTCAATGTCACCTTCTGAAAAGCCAAGATTCATTCCATATATCTTTGCAGTATTGAAGAATCTCTTAACATGTTCCTTGAGGCGAAAGATTTCTGTTCCCTTTGGTGTCTCATATCCTCTTATGCCCTCAAATATACCACTACCGTACTGAAGTGAGTGTGTCATAATTGGAACAACGGCCTTCTCTTCGTCTATAAAATTTCCATTTAACCATGATAGTTTTTCATCTGTCATATTCTATCCTATATTAATTTTATATTAAACACTTTATCGCCTTATATATTAATATAATTATAATCATATAAATTGCTTTTCTGTTAGGTTCTGTTTGAAAATTTTTAATAATGATCTTCTCTTAAATAGGATAATTATCTCATGCTTCTTGAATGAATACGGAGTTTTACCTTATCCTAATCACCATTACGCTAGCAGTGCTCCATATGATCGCCCCGGATCACTGGATGCCAATTTCAATTATATCTGCAAAAAGGAAATATACGGACAGCACAACTGCAACATATGGCTTCACCATAGGAATAGTGCATGGAATATTATCAGCAATCATTGCACTTTTAGTTGCATTCCTTGGAGTGAGCGTAATAGGATATGATAGGATAAAGATAGGATCAGTTTTTCTTCTGGCAGTGGTTTGCCTTTACATACTACTTAACATAAGAAAAGAGGAAAATAAAAGCGAAAAAATTGAAAACACCAGTCTTCTTGTTAGTTTCATACCTGATCCTGCTTTTTTACCAATTGTGCTTGCAGCAACAGTTTACAGTGAACCTTTTATAGGAATTATGAGCCTCTTATTCATAGTTTCAGGTGGAATTTCCCTAATGATTATCGCATTATTTGCAAAGAAAGGGATGCTTAAGGGGCTTGAGAAAATAAAACCTACTAGGGTTGACTATGTAATTGTTGCTGTACTGGCTATTACTGCAATTTTTATATATTTCACATGATCTGAAAAAAAATGGTGAGTTCATAGGACCACGCATATTTCTTAAAATTTTTACCAAGGAAAGGAACATTTAACATCGTAAGCAAATTTATATAAAATGATGTGATTGAAATAATAATTCATAAGAGAGAACTACTATGAAAAGAAGAAATTTATTTATAACACTTTTATCCATATTAATATCTATAGTTTTCATAAGTGTTGGTGTTCTGTCTGTTTCCGGTGACGGCAACATTGCTGTAAATTCTATAACTGATCACCCCTCTAAATATACTGGAACTTTTTCTCAAATGAATCCCTCTGAAACTACCATAAACGGATATAACTTCATGGATATTGGCAATATATATCACTGCGATAAAATCAGTGATCACACACATTTGAAACTTAACATGGATATATATGTTAATATGACTGATTCCACTGCATTTTATATTATATGTGGCGCCATTAATGCAGAGAAAGGATCAAATATCGCCAGTGGGATTTCTGCCCCAAACGGTACAACAATTTACATATCGACTGGGAACAATCTTGAAATGGTAAATGATGGACATGAAATAAATATTAGCAACAATTTTGTTCTACCAGGAATAGCGAGAAATCAGACCTCTCCTATCACATGTTGCTCTGGCAATCTCAAATATGAGAAGAGAAGTGAAATATTTTCCAGCTCTATTTTGCAGGGAGTTAAGGCTCTGAACTGTGTGGGAGGAGAAACATATTTCCAGTTTAAAGTTACAATGGAACAAAAAATCTTCTCTAGAGGAAATGTAACTGAACAGATAAATGTTGGTGGATATACAACTTATTACAAAAATAATCCGATAGGGATAGGAAGAACACTGGAACTTAGCTCATCAATCATTTCAGAGAATATAGAATTTGAATATGACCCCTAATAATATAAATAATTTTAAGACTTCTGAATGATCTGAAAGAACGGCTTGAAATTAAAAATTTATTTGTAAAAGTGTTATAAGATAATTGATTTGTTTAGGATATTATTTATTTCATTGCTTAAGGGCAGCAACAAGCTTTGGTACAACCTGAAATAGATCGCCCACAATTCCATAGTCGCATTCCTGGAATATGGGGGCTTCCTTATCCTTATTCACTGCAATGACTATCTTTGAGCCCCTCATGCCTGCAATATGCTGTATCTGACCGGAGATACCAAGTGCTATATATACCCTGGGCTTTACCTTCTTACCTGATAGACCTACCTGCCTCTCTTCGTTAAGCCATTTATAATCCAGACACACCGGCCTTGAACCGGACATTTCGCCATGAACTGCCTCTACCAGAGGTTTTATCTGATCGATGGCTTCCTTTTTCCCAACACCTCTTCCTATGGAAACAAGAATGGAAGCTGATTCGATATCTGTTCCACTTCTATCTTTTTCCATTTCCTGATCTATGGAAAGAACAGAATTCTCTAATTCCATGGGTGAAACCTGGCTCTTTGCATCTATCTTTTTAGGTTCAAATGATCCTGGTTGTACCGTTATTACCTTTGACTTGCTTTCTTCTTCCAGTATTGTTTTGCCTCCAAAGAAGAATCTTTTGGTTTTTACACTCTCCCCTTCTATCTCAAATTCAAAGACTTCCGTAACCACGGTGGACTTGAGTGTGGCCGCTATCATCCCTGCAATGTCTCTTCCCAGTGGAGAGCTGGATATGAATATCCTGTCAAATTTTGAGATGTCAATCTTGTTTAAGGCCTTGAAGGTATTGTCTCCCATTGGTTTACCCTTTAGCACAAAGATCTCCTTTAGTCCGTATTCAAGGCATTTTTCCTCCTGCCCTTCAAGTGTTACACCGTATACTTCTCCCTTTTCTCTGAGTTTTGTAGCCAAACCTCCCAGATTTGTACCATCTTCCGAAAATAATAGTAACTTCATTTAATTTCACCTCGAATTATCTTTGTTATCTCAGATACACCTTTATCCATGTCCTCGAAAATCAACCTCTTTCTATCACTTTTTGGAGCGAGATTGCTGATTATCTTTGGTGTTTCAAAGTTCCCGACTGGTGCTGGAACAGTGTTTATGGGTTTCCTTCCTGCTGCCATTATCTGCAGGACAGGAGGCAGTCTTGGCTGGTTTATTTCCTGCGTTACAGATACAATGCATGGCTTTACAGCAGATATTATCTCGTCTTTTTCGTCCAGTACTCTCTTTATCCTTATCCTTTCCCCCTCCACTGATACACTTACAGCATTACCCAGAAGTGACATATTCAGTTCTGTTGAAAGAAGACCCGGCAGTAACCCTGTATAGGAATCTGCCGACTGGTTTCCAAGTATTACGCAGTCAACATTTCCGAGTTCCTTAATCTTGCTGCCCAAAACTGAGGCTGTGTACGCAGGATTATTACCCTTATAGCCAGTTATTATAAACCCTTCGTCGACTCCCATTGCATAAGCTTCCTTCATTGCGGAATTTGATTTTTCTGTTCCAAATATGATTCCAGTCACTTTTCCCCCATTCTTTTCCTTAAGCTGCACAGCTGCTTCGATGGAGTTTTTGCTCAGGTTCTCGATCCGCAGTGGTATATTCTGAGTGAGTGGTTCACCACTGTTTGGATCTGTCTTGAGCTGATCTATATCTATTATCTGTTTGATTAAAACAACTATATTCAACGCCATAACGTTCACTCCTATTCCAGATTGTTTTCAAGGTAAATATCCCTTACCTGATTTAAACATCTGGTAATTTTTTGATTATTAATGAATGTGTCGATTTCGTATGTCGATATCGAAAATATATTTATGTTAAATATGTATATGGCTCATGGTGAAATAGTGAATAACGACTCAGTTCATATAATAGATTTTAAGCGAAGTGCGTTCTCAAGGTCAAGGCCTCAGGATCCGGAGAGGGACATGCTTAACTCAATGAGAATGGATGAGGTTCTTGGAAAACTTATAAAAGATACAGTATCGAGAAATGGGATCAATACAGAAGATATTGATGACGTGATAACAGGATGCGCAATACAGGCTGACGAAAACTGGACTTATGGTGGAAGACATCCTGTATTCATGGGCGGGATGCCATTCAATGTTCCAAGTATGTCTCTGGACAGGGCCTGCTCATCATCACTTAATGCGATTTCAATTGGTGCAATGGAAATAATGACTGGGAATTCAAGAATAGTCCTTGCAGGGGGCATGGAACATATGACCCATGTACCACTCAGCAAC
>JAKBGP010000106.1 GCA_021833045.1 Thermoplasmata archaeon | reverse complement strand
AAGAATGGGGAGAAAACAAAAGATATGATATTGTAGTTCGCACAAGCGACAGTTTCCCATATGCAGCGATTGAAGTAAAGAATAGGGTTTATAACGTTTCTGATAAGGTGACTAAGGACTTGAAGAGAATATCTTTCGCGGTGAGATCGGAAAAAAATGAGGACAGTGTCTTCAGAATGGGGGTGTTTGCATTTTATACTGTTTTCGATGGCAGCAAGTCTTCAGATTCCAAGAAAGAAAGCATACTCAATTTATATTCCAACCTTGAAAAAGAATTGAATGAGTATAGAGGATCATCGAAATTAGATAATGAATTGTTCGATCCGACAGTGTACCCTCATGACAAAAGTATGGTTTGGGGCGGAGGCTGCTTTATCCTGTCTCCTCCTTAAATTAGCCTAACAAGTTGTATGTTTTTAAGAATTTAGAAAAATATTCTTTCTGCTAACTTCCAAGACCCTAATTTTAATCCCTCATCCATAACATATGGAGTTCTAACCAACCATTTCAGAATGCCTACCAAACTAACCCTTTAGTTAGTTTACCTCAAAATAACCATCCTATAAACTAACGATTTTCACCTTGTATAGCGGTTTTAATGATATATATCAAGCATTCTAAATATGAATTGGATTTCTAATATATCTCTATTGTATTCTTCGGAATATGCCTGGTTCCTTTTCTTGCCATAGCTCAATATTTACGTCTCGGCTATATGCCCTAACAGGATGATGCTTTGCGTAATCTATTGCGCTTTGGATATAGTATGACGAAGACACAAACTTTGCGAAAAGTGGTGCTTTACCAGTTTTGTCACAAACATCTTCCACTTGCCCCTGAAAAATGCTGATTAAGTTATCTGTTATCCCGCTCTTAAGATTCTTGCATTCTACAAATCCTTCTAAGAACCCCTTTTTCATGAACCCTCGTTCTGGGACCCTAAAATAAACATCAAATTGTGTTTGTCCAGCTTTCCCTTGGACAGTTCTTTCAATAGCCAATTCTCCACCATTCTCTCGGATTTCCCATTTTATTTCCTTGTCAGTGAGCATCCATCTATATGTTCTAAATTCCAGACCCTTACCCGTTGTGACTCCCAGCAATAAATTTCTAATATAGTCAGTAAATTTTGGGAAAAGGTTCAAAATTCCTTCTTCACTGAGCCCTGATTGCGTAAGCTTATATCCCTTTTTCTTTAATTCATCTATTAGATCATCTCTTGTAAATTTCTGTTTCTTCATCGCGCCAAGAATATCGGACACATCAGAAGCGGGTCGTGTTCCTTTGGATTGTTCTTTCACACTCTCATCGACCTCTTCAATTTCGTTCTCAGGTACTGTAGTGTATTCTTTGACCAGCTTCTTAATTTGAGCCAATGAAAGTTTATCGCCAATGACATCAACAAGATCACCTTTAGGCCAACTCTTACTCACCTGTATCCCATATGATGCAGCTACTGCAAGCAATTCATCTTTAAACAGTGTTGAGAGAACTTCATATTTTGTTGGCATAAAACTTCAATTCCAAAATAATAATTAATTTTTCCATGGCATATTAATTGTGTAAACCGTTCTTATAACTGTATTGTATTTCTAAAATGATGCATTATTTATCTCAATGGTCAAAAGCATAGCGTCTTGGTTCTTTGACTCACCCCTCGGATTACGCGAGAGGTCATGGTGTGTAGCAACAATAAGCAGTAATTTTTGTGTCCTAATAATTCACGGACACATACATCTAAAATACATAAAAATGCCAAAAGCAGTCGTAAGATTAAGGCATTTCTGAGAGGTAGAGCTTTAAAATCCACTAAAATTGTTTAAAATTATGTTATGAAGTTATTTCCGAAGGATATAAAGTTATGATTTAATCCCGGCAGAGGTAGTTCAATGACTATTATATCAATGGGGTCGTAAATGTCCAATATACAAAAGATATAGGAAATTGTATATTTGTCTGGCAATTTATCAACTGATAATTATGGTCGATAAAAAAGAAACCGTAAATGAATCTACTGTGATAGGATTGGAATTTATGGTAGTGCGACTCAATGAAATGGTTGATGAAATTCATGCATGGAATAGGCTATTGAAATATCACACCGGACAGCAAAAGAAGCACACCATCGGAACTCAGAAGGGAAGTTATCGCTATAATCCTAAAACAAAAAAGCTGGAAAGGTTAGACGAAGAAGGCAACCTTATAAAGAGCTATTAGCAAGGTACATCTTACAAACATAGGAAACTACGGTACTTCTAAAATATAGATATGTTCGTGAGATAGTGTAATTAGGTCAAATTGAGAAAACAGGATACAAACAGGAAGGAAAAAGATACACATTTCCTGTTTTCGAATTACTGATTTTTTCCCTTTAATCCTGTATTTCTTATGTGTAAATGTTTATCAAAACGACTTTGAAATGTTCCAAGATGACTCTGATTATTATTAGGTATTTCCCTGTGTTGGCATTAAATTCTCTTACGTCAAATGTTGGATTTGTCAGGTATAGATGCTGGGATGTGAAAACTCAGTATTTCTAATGTGTAGATATCTTCAAGGGTAAGGATTTATGAGATCATTATTTTTTTAACTTTAGTCGGGAAAGAACGTGATTTTTAACCAATATCATTATTTGATCATTATTTTTTATAATGTTATTTTTTATAGGATTTTATTGATTCTGATACAATATCATTAAGATCATTATACAATATTCATTCTTGCACGCAAACAAAGTTTTAAAACTAACCTTTTAGTCATTCTTGAAAAAATTATTATGTGCGACTAGAAAAAAAGAATAATGATCTTAATGATTTGGTTGGTGATAAAGGAAAATAGCGTAAAAAATGACATTATTTGAAATAATGAGATCATTATACTTTTCTTTTGGAGCCATAAAACACGGTATTATAAAAATAATGATCTCTACAACGAGATGCGTCCGCGAGAGATAGATCACTTTCCAAGACTGTATTTGTAGGTTTTCTTATGTTGTATTGAAAAGAAGGTTTAGAATACCACCATAATTCTGTTTCCAGTTATGCTTGGTGTGGTGAGGTTGTAATTTGGCGGATATACAAAGAAGCAGGAGAAGAAAATTCCACAATCTATGTTATGCTCAGGTTTATGGTATATGACACTATGGATCATATATTCAACGAGACATACCCCATTAGCAAGGGAGAAAAATTATGAACAAGGACAGCAGTAACAGTACAGCAGACAAATTAGATGACTGTAAAGCTTGTTCATTCAAGGCAAATTTGGTGCAATATTGTATAGATAATCAAATAGGACCATTTTCTAAGTATTCCACTTGGAGTTTGGATCATGCCCGTGAAGTGCGATTAACTGTTTATCTTTCTTTACTCCAAGTAATTCTTGTGACAATATTTCTCTTTGTTTCACTGAGCGTAATTACAACCCCCTTCCCGGTTGGATTTAATGTTCTACTTTACATTATTTTTTCAGTTGTGATTCTATATTTCATTCTTCATTACGTATTTTTACATTATTCTGGACTGAAATTGAAAGACGTCGATCATGAGTTCAAAGTAGCCAATATTTGTCATGATGCTACTCACGAGAGCATAATCATGAATGACATAGAGAGTATCGCTCACATGTCCAGAGGCCATAATTGCTTTCCAATTAAATTACGAATTTCGACCACTTCCTTTTTCCGAGAGTCACTCGAGATCCCATTTTATATTGCCATGCTTTCTGTTGTTCTTGCCACTGTTAACCTTATTATACATAACAAATTCCTGGCCGTTTTGTCGCCTATTGTTTTTCTGGTTTGGTTGGTTTCAGCAGTTTTGTCTCGATATATCCCGAGAAGGAAAAACGATGTCGATCTCATAGAAGTCTATTTGGCTTGTGTCCCAAACACTATTGTTCTGGTTTCATTCAGTTTATACACCGTTTCATCATTGACTATGAAAAAAACCACACAGAATACTGATCTGAACAAGTTGTGCTATATCCCTGAACCTGGGTATGAGAAAAAACGTATTTACCTTATAGATTCAATTTCAACATCGTTATTCCGGGGAGTTAGGAAAATAGACTTCATAGATGACAATGAACAAGTGGGTGTATCAGATGTCAAGCGATTAGTTACGCCAAGGTCACTGTCAAAGTGGAATGATTTGTTTTCAGACTTACCGGCAAATAATGTAAAAAAATAAGTTCAGACTAAAGTATATTACTTGACGAACCGGGTGGCAATTCGGCGTTTCCCCATCTTAGACCGATGAGCAAAACCCCTATAGGCATAAGTTTAACGATCGAGTGAGTGACCACTATGTTAGGCTAAAGAAAGGGAAGTATTATCTGATTTCACTACGTAAAGTGTTCATGGCAGCTTCAATAGAATTTG
The DNA here is from genome assembly GCA_021833045.1 of Thermoplasmata archaeon. Next base: position 2,676 of record JAKBGP010000106.1, on the reverse strand, counting down.
AGACTACTTTCTTGGTTTTCCTTCGTAATCAGCAGACAGAGCTTATGACGGAAGGATACACGGTTGTGAATGCTGTATGGTTGGCAGAGACGTACTTCTACCAAGGCGTCAGAGACTTGTTGCCTGAAGAGGTTGAAAGAGCAAAAGAGAAGACAAGCAGTTTAGAGGATAAACTTAGCAATGTATTGAGTTCCCAGAAGAGGGTCGCAGATCTTTTTGACTCGTTAAAAGAAGCTCTATCTAAGCACGAGTTCTCACTAACGTTCAGCGATAAAGTTTTCGCAGAAAAGAAAAAATGGGAGGAGGAAGTCGCAAAAGTAATGGTTGAGTGTTTCAGTTACAGACGCGAGATGTTGGAAAGGATTCGAGAATCTGGCATCGGAAAATGAATTGAGAACAGAGAGAAGCTTCTGGAGATGTATCTTAAGACTTCTCGTGATGTTTGGGTAATTATGTTATGGTTGGCCTAATTCAGTTTTGAAATTTTATGATTTTATAATAGATTTTATAGACACGATAAAAGTTCCATTTTCATTACTACTTAGATATGATATTAAGAGATATTAGATATTATAGATTTTATAGAGTCTAATTTTAGATCATACTTTTTGGAACGTAGTGAATGAATTGAAATCTGATTCGGATGACAAATTACCAATTAGGGCTTATAAAATCTAAATATCATAAAATCTTGAATTTTAATATCTTAAAAGAAAGGAAAAACGGCACAAGAAGCCGTTCATAAAATCTTATAAAAAATCTAAAATCTATTCATTCAACAATTTCACTATCTTCACAGGCTTGGTTTTCCCTTTGGCATTTATCATCTCAATACCGTTGCTATCCAACATACTGTCAAGTGCAGACTTTACATCGTCCTTATTCATGCCCAGTTTTTGTGCAATGTGTCCCTGAGATGCCCATTCTCCTTTCTTGTCTTGTGTAGCCCGATAGACTGTCATGATCCCTTTCTCATCCTTCTCTCGCTCAACTCTGTAACCTTTTCCCTCGCGTATCAGATCGCTGTAAGCTTTCTTGATTTGATCAACAATTCTTGTAATCTTGACGGGATTCCAAGACTGTCTTCTCCTGTTTAGATATTGATCATAGTAATCAAGGAATACTGCCTTGTATTCTTCGAGGTCCTTTATCGCACATTGAAGGTCTATCGTATCCATCAAGAGTGTTATTTCCTTGCAATCTCCTGTGCAATTCGGAATTTCTAATTCAAGGTAATTACGATCACGCTTTATCCTTGAAGCTGCGTAAATCATTGCCAACTGTAAGACTTGGCCCTGAAATTTTGTTGTGGCCTTGATTTCCATGGAATCATCTCTATTCTTATGTGCTTCAATTCGGGCTACTTGGAGCTGGTCAACATATTCCGCATATCCTTGTTTGAACTCATCTGTGGCATCTACTCTTCTTATCTTTCTTAGAATCTTGAAATATTCTTCATTCATGTCTTCAAGAAGTTCTTTCGATACTGTTTCACCGTCATCGCCAAGTGGATTGTAGCGCAATGGGGCCTCATCCTTCACATAGAAAAATCTGAAACCTATGCCCTGTTCCCAGTATTGATCTGATAAATGATTGAGGAATATTGGTGTTGAGGTTAGCCAGGTAGTGCAGTATAAGATGTCAGGATACGATTCGTTCCCACGTCCTGTTGTGCCCGAATCCTGTATTTCATTGTCCATTATTTCAGCATACGTTTCGAAAGTGGATGATAGGGCACCGCTTCTGTTCTCCTTTGCCAGCGTTGACGCTTCATCCCTGATTATTGCCATTGCGTATGGTACGCCATTGTGCTTTGTCTCATCTGGGACCTTGTTAAGATTGGCGAGTATACTGTGAGGTGTATGTTTCGAGAATAATCGCTTAGTGTTAACTTGAAACGGATTAAGGTGCACAAAGGTTGTTTCAAGGAATCTCCTTGCTCCAGTCTTGTTTGATCCGGAAGGGCCAAGCCATAAGTGCCCTATTGATGATCTCACTGGGCCCTGTTTAGTTGAATAGCTTGCATTGCATAACGCCATAGACAATTGTGTCTTTAATATACAATTCAAAACATGATCTGGCACAGGTACAATCTCTTGGACTCTTTGAAAGTAATCCAAGAAGAAGGATTGGCTTACTGGCAATTCCACACGATTTATATTGTTGTTTTCTTTATTTTCCATTAAGATCACTTCCTGCTCCTGTTTACCGACAGGGGCTCATTTTTTTCAATCTGATTTATTCCTATTCTTATCAAATTCCACTATCAATCCATTTGAAGTTATTTTCAACTGAACCTTGTCTTTTGCTTTGAGTTCAAAGAGTTCTACAATAGCTTGTGGAATGTTCACGTACAAACTTGTACCTGTTGACATGAGGTGTCTTTCCATTTTCATCTCCTTAACCAAATAATTATGACTTCTATTTAAATCTATATTTTCTTCCAGCCAATAAAATACGGGTTCTGCAAGCGATTCAACCTTCAAAAATAGTGGATGTGAGAAATGATTTTTCATTTCTGATTTATATAGGCACGCCATTGTTAACAAGCCCCTTTAAATTCCCCAAGAAGGATCACTAAGGAAGTCAACTGGATCTTCCTGCTTTATGAACTTTGAATTGGCGTTCTTGGACTCATCATAGATGTTCTGAAATTTGGTTGTTAAGCGTGGTGGT
>JAKBGP010000105.1 GCA_021833045.1 Thermoplasmata archaeon | reverse complement strand
AAAATAATCTCTGTAATATGTTCCAGGAGTTAAGAATTGTGCCAGTACCCCTGGAGATGGAGAATTTATAAAGACCTTAGAAACACCATTATCCTTCCCAATCTTCTTAAGATCCTTTGCCTCCATCATTGCCTTCTTCTGACCATTATACCATATCCTGCTTTTCAGCTGTGGATGCACCAGCAACCGTTCAGGGTTATTTTTAAATATATCATGAAGTGGATTTTTTGCAATTTTTAGTTCTTCAAGCATTGCATTTGAAACCATTGGTGAAACAATCTTTTCCCTGTCAAAACCTTCAAATCTAGATTTGACAAAAGTTGTATATCCTGACTTTCTCTGTTCACCGTTACTTACAACAGTAAGACCTCTTTCATTTCCAAGTGGGTTTACCTGTTTCCTTACAACACTCTCCTCTTCCTTAAGAACAAGTTCCCTGAACTCTTCCGGGACTTCACCGGCACCAGTCTCCAGTAGAATACTCTTTATTTTTTCTGATCTGAACCAGCTACCAGTCATGGTCTTCTCTGTCTTCATGAGGTAGCAGGTATATATGTTTCAAAAATTTTTGTTAATTAATTATTACCCCTGTTAATTACATCTACTTATTCTTCCTTGATGCGAGAAGATAATCCTCATCCTCGTATTCCGAATAACCTATCAGTTCGTAATACTGCGATCTGGTCATAAGCTTATCTATAAAATTCCTCTGTGTTCCCTGCTTATGAAGATCACTATAAATTTGTTCCGTATTCTTTAGGATACTCCTGAATGCTGTTAGGGGAAAAATTACCATGTCATATCCTATCTCTTTCAATTCATCAACTGAGAGAAGTGGACTTTTTCCAAATTCTGTCATGTTTGCCATTAAATATCCGTTTACCTTCTTTCTCATTTCCTTGAATTCCTCTGGATTCTCCAGAGCCTCAGTGAATATAATATCCGCACCTGCCTTCAAATATTCCCTTGATCTTTCTATGGCATCATCAAGTCCTCCCACTGATCTTGCATCTGTCCTTGCAATCAGAGAAAAATTTGGGTCTTTTGATGCCTCTTTCGCTGCCCTGATCTTTGCAATAAAATCTTCAGCAGGAACAATTTTCTTTCCATTGAGATGGCCGCATTTCTTTGGGAGTTCCTGATCTTCAATGTGAATTGCTGCAACGCCAGCCCTTTCCATTAGCCTTACAGTTCTCATAACATTGAGTGGTTCGCCAAATCCTGTATCACAATCAACAATAAGTGGCAATCTGCTTATGGATGTAATATTCCCAGCTTCCCTTACAACCTCATCCAGAGTCGTTATTGAGAGATCTGGCAGACCCATCATGCCTGCTATACCTGAACCCGACAGATATATAGATTTGAAGCCCACTCTCTCCGCAATCAGTGCTGAAATCCCACTGTATACGCCTGGGATAGTAATGAAACTATTTCCAAGCATTTTTCTAAAATTCTTTGAAGAACCATTAATATTGTCTCTAAGCCTTGACATTTCTCAAGACCTCCATGAATTCCTTCATGCTTCTATTTTCAAAACTTCTTGCAAACTCAATTATAGAAGATGAACTGTCTTCGCTCATCACTCTTGTCCCTTTTTTCTTCAAGTCATCCCATGTGTAGGGCTTCTTATTATGACCCTTTGGTGCATCCATCTCTTCTTCGAAAACACCCTCATCAGTCTCCACTTTTATTTTCACAGGCAGGAATTCAGGGTACATTTTGTCGAACCTATCCGTGATCTTGAACTTCATTTTGTCAATAACAGATAGGATTTCTTTATCCATCAGCAGATCATTTTCGTAAGACTGAGGGGTTGGGTCTCCCTTTACAAGTGTCAATGCTATTATATATGGCATACTGTGATCTGCAGTTTCCCTTGTTTTTGGTCTTAATTTTTCCGGGTCCTTAATTATAATTGTATGCGCAACTGTAAATGTTTCAACTTCAACCTTCCTTATCTTTCCTTTCATCTTTTTTCTCAAATTAGATGCAACTTCAGCGGCGCTCATGGCGTGGTATTCAACGGGATAATTCTTTATCATGGTCTTAAGTATCCTGCTTTTGGAAAAATCCATATTCAAATTTCCTGAAACCTGTTTGATAAAACCCATTTCGCCCTCAAATATTGGTGCTGGTCCCGTAAAACCTTCCTGGGCAAGATTGGCTGCAAAAACACTGTTCCTGCAGGCATTTGCTGCAGTTGCTCCTTTCCACATGCTCAGTTCTCCTGCCCTTGTCTGCCTCATGCTTATATTGTTGTTCAGAGCTAGATTAATAGTATGGGCAAATCTTTCCTCACTGAGATCCAAAAGGTGTGCAAGCCCTGCTCCAGATGAAATACTTATATATGTTACGTGATCCCAACCCCTATCCCTAATTGAAACTGCATCAGATAATGCACACACAGTCTCATATGAAACTCTTGCAGCATCAAGCACCTTCTTTCCATCCAGTTCCTCACTTTCGGCCATGGCAATCAATGGTGGAATATTATCAGAGGGATGCAGGGCTTCTTTTGAAAGGTATGTGTCATTAAAATCCAGGTATCTTGTGGTTGTACCGTTGATCATTGTGGCAATCTCTACTGAGGCCCTATCTCTCGTGAAGAAGATTGTTGCATTCTTCTTTCCGGATGATGGAAGGAGACTTTTCTTCATTATTTTCACAGGCTCGGCCTTAAGTGCACCATACGAAGTGAAGGCAATATCTGCAACTCGCTTTTTCAACTCATCCATTTCTGAAGGTCCTGAAGGAGCTGACTTTCCCTGGGCCATATTCCATATTTCTGAAACGATTTTATCCATAAATGTAAATTGCCTGAGATTAGATAAAATATTGCTATTGTTATATGCCATCTGATTCAGTCAAGGAAGGACGGGAACTATTACTATAGCTCGCAACCTTTTTTGTATAATTTATGTCGGTTGTTATAAACAGATAGAATCGTGTTTTAAAATAAGATTTGATTCAAAGGATCGTGATAATTTCACATGGTGTGTATCATGGAAAACTGATACACCAAAATCGAGACTTTTAAGAAAACTCTTTAAAATTTCTTATAAATCTCAGATTAAGGTAATAATTTCATTTATTGTAAGCTCAGTCTCTTCTGGGTCTTCTTCTTGATGTGCTCTCTCTCCTTCTCGTACTCTGGCGTTTGTTATTTCCCGAGTCATATCTTCTACCACTATTTCTATTCCCCTGACTGCCGTACCCGTAGGATGGCCTTCTTCTCTGGTCACGTCTTGGCTTTGCCTCTTCTGCCTGTCCCTCCATGGGCAGTTTTGATATCTCGACGCCTGCTGTTCTCTTTATTCTGTTTATTAGGTACATTTCATCCGGCAGTATTATACTCATCGCGGTACCGTCTTTGCCAAATCTTGCAGTCCTTCCAACTCTGTGTATATATGTTTTATCTTCCCTTGGTAGATCATAATTTATGATGTGTGTAATCTCAGGAATGTCAACTCCCCTTGCTGCAACATCGGTTGCTACAAGAAATCTTTCCCTCCTCCTAAACTTTGAAATGGAATCTTCTCTCTGCTTCTGTGATAGGTCTCCGTGAATCTGGACTGCCTTGAAACCTTCCCTTCTGAGCTTGTCGCTGAGGAATGATGCCCCATGTTTTGTGTTGGAGAAGATTATTGCCTTTTCCGGGTTGTAATCCTGAATATATCTCACAAGAAAATCAAGTTTATCGTGACTTTCAGAAATAATGTAATCATGCTTAATTGTAGAGGGAGTCATATCCTCGTCCTCTCCATTTATGTATTCTGATTCCTTCATGAACTTTGATGCTAGACCCTTTACGTCTCCAGTCATCGTTGCGGAAAATAGGAACATTCTTCTGTCTTTCTTCGTTGAGCTTATTATATCCTCAACATCATCATAGAACCCCATATCCAGCATTAGATCAGCCTCATCTAGTACTACTCTTTCAATACTAGAGAGGTTCAGGTATCCTCTATCTCTCATATCTTTGATTCTTCCAGGAGTACCAATTATAAATTCTGGCCTGTTCCTTATTTCTTCCGCCTGTCTTGATATTGATGCTCCTCCATAAACTAAGGCTCCTTTTAATTTACATCCTGATCCCAGAGATTTAAACACTCCAAAGACCTGGATGGCAAGTTCCCTTGTTGGAACCAGTACTAGATTCATCAGTTTTCCCTTTGGTTCAGTGAGCTGTATCAAAGGTATCAGATAAGCTGCTGTTTTTCCACTTCCAGTTTTGGATTTTACCATGATGGATTTATCATTCAGGGCAACCGGTATTGTCATTGCCTGAATTTCAGTTGGTTCAATAAAATTTATCTTCTTTAATGATTCAAGCAAAGGTTTTTTCAATTCTAACTCTTCAAACGTATTCATTTGTGCACTCTTCTTTTAATACAGATATTTTTCTGTCTTTTTATACCATATCACTTGGTGTTATATTTAGATTAGCAGTCTTCCTTCAGGAAAAATAAGATGGTACACTGTATATACATTAAAAAGCCCATAGTGTGAGAGCGAAAGATTTCCAAGTGGAGTCTATATCTAACAAGAGACCGGCAAAAAAGAATATTCTCAAGTTTTAACCATTCTAAGAATCACTCTTTCCCTTGATATTCTGGCAATAAGTAGAATACAATTTCAAAAACATGAATAATAAACACAGATTACGCTAAAAACACCCATAACCTCATATCAATCTTATAAGCTTTGAAATTTTTAAATTTACAGAATACCGACCAATCTCAGTAAATTAAATAATCAATACATTCATGTCAATATATGAAATTACTGATACTGGCAAAGGTTCCCGATGACATGAAGGAAGTTGCAAGAAAAATGGCAGAATCAATAGGGATGCAGGCAATCTTTGAAGAAGACGGGAATGACTGGAGTGATGTTGAAGCTCTTCTTTCCTTTATCCCAAAACTAAGGACGATGAATTCATATATTTCAAAACTACCAAAACTCAAACTCATTCAAACCCTTTCAGCAGGTGTAGATCTGCTTGATTTCAATCAGATTCCAGATAATATCACAGTATGTAGCAATGCTGGTGCCTTTGCATTGCCCGTTGCAGAACATGCAGTTTCCATGGCTATGGCGCTATCAAAAAATCTTTTATCAAATCACATGAAAATGAAGAATGGAGTGTTTAATCAGAGATCACCGAGCATTAAACTGGAGGGAAAAATGGCTGGAGTACTGGGTTATGGTGGAATAGGAAGAGAGATTGGAAGACTATGTAGAGGAATTGGAATGGAACTACAGGTAATCTCAAGAAAACCTGTAAGTGAAAATGTCTCTTTTTCGGGCAATCTGGATTCGCTTGACAGGGTGCTTCAAAGCTCAGACTTTGTATTCATAAGCCTTCCACTGAACAGATACACGAAAAATCTTATAACCAGTGATAAACTCAAAAAAATGAAAAAAGACGCTATTCTTGTAAACGTCGCAAGAGCTGCCATAATAAACGAACAAGACCTATATAATCACCTCAGGGAAAATCCAGAATTTAAGGCTGGTATTGACGTATGGTGGCAGGAGCCAATAACAACAGGAGAATACGAAATGAAATATCCATTTCTAGACCTGCCTAATGTCATAGGTTCACCTCATAACTCAGGGATAGTACCAGATATTGACATCAGTGCGTTTATGAGTGCACTCAAGAACGTAGAATTATGGATGAAGACAGGAAAACCCCATAATGTCGTTAGAAGAGAGGATTACACATAAGATTGATAAACCTTAAGTCCTAATCAGTTATTTTGTCTCATGATTCTACTGGAAGTAACTTACTACCCCGTTGGGGATGGAACATCGGCAGCTAAATACGTCAAAGCAGCAGTAAATGCGCTTAAGGAAACCGGTTTGAACATCATTCCAGGTAGCATGTCAACTGTCATAGAAGGAAATACTCTGGATGAACTCTTTAGTGCCATAGAGAAAGGTGAGGAAAAAATAATCTCAATGGGTATTAAAAGGGTTGAAACAATAATAAAAATAGATCACAGGCTTGACAGTGAAAACTCAGCAGAAAAGAAACTCAGAGAAATTTCCTGAACGGTGCTCCGTAACTATTTTAATCAAATCGGGAACTAAAATATATCATATTTATGTCTGACTTTGTTTATACGAAAAATCAAAACAAAATTCATTAATACATACTGACATATGGTAAATAATGTTCAGCGATCATGTCCAGTCAACGGAAAAAATAAGGCTAGATAGGGATCAGAAGGAAAGCCTTTGGGACGCATTTTTTCAGGAATACCATTATTATGACAAAATAACAGAGTTGAGCTCCCATTATCCCGAACAGCGCAGTCTTTTCATATCCTACGAGGATATAGATGAATTCGATGTCGATTTCGCAACCTATGTTCTACAGAATTCTGAGGAGGCAATTGAGATAGCCATATCAAGGGTCAGGAAATTCATCTCCAATTCAGGCTGGAACTATCTCATTAAGGATTCAAATTCTATAATCATAAACATAAGATTGTATAATCTGCCTGAGCACCTTGGGATAGATATTAGGAACATACGAAGCATGAATGTTGGAAAGCTTCTGAGTATCACTGGAATTATAAGAAAAAATACAGAAGTTATTCCAAGACTTTACAATGCAGCATTTCAATGTTCTCTGTGTGGATCAAGAACTTTTATACTGCAAAACAGGGGAAAGCTTGAGGAACCTGAAAGGTGCTCCAACGAGGAATGCCACGGAGAGAAACCAAAGGCAAGGTTTTCATTAATAATCGAAGATTCACAGTTCATTGATACGGAAAAGATAGAACTTCAGGAAAACCCAGAAACAATAAATGGCGGTGCTCAGCCACTGAGACTTACCGTTATAGTTGAAGATGATCTTTCAGGTAAACTATTCCCAGGAGATAGGGTTACAATGGATGGAATACTAAGAGCAGAGCAAAAAATCTATTCAGGAAACCTTCTGACTGAATTCAATATATTTCTTTACGCAATAAACTTTAGAAAAACCACAAAAGAACTGGAGGAAATTAAAATCAGTGATGCGGAGGAAGAGAGCATAAGGGAACTTTCAAGGGACCCCAAAATTATAGACAGGCTCGCGGA
>JAKBGP010000104.1 GCA_021833045.1 Thermoplasmata archaeon | reverse complement strand
TATGATGATATTGACACCAGAAGATCTTCATCCCAGGACGACCCTTACGGTACATCATCCTTTGGCGATCCTGTCCTTAACGGAAAGAGGGTTGAATTGAAGAGGTATGACGTTTTCAAAAAAATGTTCTCATCATATATCAGGTATATGGATGGAGAAATAGATGAGCCATTCAGCCCGGAGGATGCCTTGAGAGATCTGAAAGCGGTTACTCAAATTTACAGATCTTACGGACACTGATTTGCATAATGAAATCTGAAATTCATGAATTTGGTAAGATGATTGACGGAATACTCTCTGGCCTTGAAGGCATTACCGCTGAAGACATTGATATTGAAGGAAAACCCATACGATACTATCGTGGGTCCTTCTGGACACAGAAACAAAGGCAGGGGAATTCTCTGCATGAAATATCATACAGAGCATGCTTCAAGCCGCAGCTTCCGGACTTTTTCATAAGAAACTTAACGGATAAAGATAGCACAGTATTCGATCCATTCAATGGTCGGGGGATAACTGTCGTACAGAGTGCTATATTAGGCAGAAAATCGATAGGAATTGATGTGAACCTCCTTTACTAAGTTTTTCTGATTTAGCGATTTCTTCCCATCTTTTCTTCACCTTATGTCATGTTCTATTTGTATTCTACCTCGTTATCTACCTATTGCTTATTGTTATATGAATATGTCACTTTATCTATCTATTTATCGACTATTTACAATAATAGACATGCAAATAGGTATGTGTATAAGCAAGTTATCGATTTATAGGTAAAATGCCAAGAACTAAAGGCGAAACCACAAAATTAGTCAGTGCAAAGATCAGCAGTGATTCCCTGAGGGCTACAGTGCCTTCATTTATAGTCAAAAAATGCGTCTTGAAAGAGGTGACAAATTTTCATGGGAAATAGAATCCCTTGATGAGAAAACGTTAAGAATTTGTGTCATTAAGGGCAAGAATAGGAGTGATCAAATTTCCTAAATAAAACAGAGTTATTCTTCAATGAGATTTCAAAGGTGGAAATTACCGTGTGTTTCAAAAACTCTGGTTGGAAAGTAAACAAAACAATAAAGAACATAAGAAGATTAGAGATGGAAGATATGAAGAAAATACGACTTAACACGATATATAAACAGGATTGTCTTGCCTTTATGCGTAAGCTTGAGGCTGGCATTTTTGACGTAATAGTTACCAGCCCTCCCTACAACATCAATAAAGACTATAGTGTCTACAAAGACAACAAAGAGAGAAATGAATACATCAAATGGATGCGAAAAGTCGCAAAAGCATCCTACCGTACTCTAAAAGATGATGGCTCATTCTTCTTGAATATCGGCGGAAAACCCAGTGACCCGCTTCTTCCATTGGATGTTGCAAGAAAGTTTGCAGAGGTGTATAAACTACAAAACGTGATACACTGGATAAAACACATTTCTATACCAAAAGACCTGCAATCAACTGGTAATTCGCTTAACGGTCATGTTTCCTATGGGCATTTCAAACCAATCAACTCAGATCTGTATCTGAATCAGGCTCAGGAATACATTTTCCATTTTACAAAGAGAGGTTTCACAAAACTCAAAAAACTCTCAATTGGGGTGCCATATCAGGACAAGAGCAACATTGATCGGTGGAGCAGAAAAGAGGATAAGAGAGATAGGGGTAATGTTTGGTTCATTCCCTATGAGACGAAAGTTGGTGCGTTTAAGAATCCCATGCTCCATCCTGCAGAATTTCCTGTGAAGTTGCCGTATCTTTGCATCAAATTGCACGGTAAAACACCGGATATGGTGGTTTATGATCCGTTCATGGGGGTTGGCTCAACCGCACTTGCATGTAAATTAATGCGCGTATCATTTGTGGGGACGGAAATAGATGAGAAATACATTGAAATCGCTGAAAACCGGATCCGTGAGTGCTTTCGACCGCCACATTTAACCATTGAGTTTTCAAAAAAAAATGTTGAAGAAACTATACCTGGTGTTTCCAAGTGACCAATAAATTAAAGCATATAAAATTATAATTTGTTCATGTATTAGTTCAAGATGTCACTACGTAAATAATAATTATATTTGTCTGCTGGTTACAGTTGCATGCTTTATAGTAAATATGAGGATTATCCATCGGGGTGCCCTCCCGCGTCTGCTTCAGAAATTAAAGGATGCTTTTACAGGGTAGTGGGGAGGCTCAAAAGATGCAAAAAAAAGGATTTTAAGTCACTTTACGAAAAGTTGGGACTTTATAACAATGATGGGGACAAATGTGATCAGAGGTCTATTTCTGTTTATTCAGTGAAAGAAGACGTAGAGAACTTAGTTTTGCAACACCCTGGGATGCCTCATTTCATTGCAGAGTTAGATTTATGTGGTGATCATGGGGTTTTGCTGAATTACCCTGATGAATCAGACCTTCCAAGCCACTATAATTGGTGGAAACCGCAAGGGTTAGATTGTACGAAGTATTGTCAAAACATATATGAATTAAAAACTATATGAGGCAAATTAATGAAAAAAGAGACTGAAAAGAATGAAATCCCAATAAGTCTTCATATAGATAAGATTATAACAAAATATGATTATCCTCTTCTATTAACTGCAAAGGATGCCACAAATAGAACATGGATATTTTCATGGGCAGATACTGACGAGCAAGATGAGGATGACTACTCTCATTCTTCTATACATGATACATGGTTTGCATTTCCAGTTAGTGCTAAAAGAATGCGACAGATTTTAGAAGAACATATTTCATTGAGAGAAGCAATCCTTTTTTATGAGACTGATTTGTTTTTACTTACTGCTCACCGGCCGTTATTGCAGGGTAGTGACATTATCAGTTGGAAAAAGCTAAATAATGCAGATACTCCGTTACATTTGCTTCCTTTAATAGATATTTCTATAAAGGGTAAGAGACTGATGCCAGTGGCGAAGGATAACGGGGTATTGATCGAGGCACATATAATTCCAAAGAGAAGTTTGGAAGGATTGGTACCTCTTGAAATAGTTTCGCCATTGATGGATTTAATTCAAAAGATAGTTCGCTTGTCTTCAAATTTTGTTAAGAAAGGTAAGAGCAGAGAATTGTTTTTTCAAAATGATGACCTTGGGAAACTTAATTTCGTATCTTTAGAGCCTGGGTCGATTACGTTCAAGGCAGAAACAAGGGAGTTGGAAACTGATAAGAATAAACCGGTGATCACGGCGTTGAATTATATCAAAGAAATGGTTGAATCCAAAGATCTCCTGAAATTCCTTCAAGTTACCGAAGAGAGGATAGGTCTTGAGGCTTTACTAAATTTGCATTTCTTGTTGTCTTTGCAGTTGAAGCAAGAAATCAATATCACAATTAAATACGTCCTAAATGGGGGTGGGGTTAACAGCTTGACATTACCAATCAGAGAGGCTAAAATTATTTTTAGAGCCCTAACTTCATATCTTGGAAAAGGAATTGGCGCCTTTGAGTTGGTAATAAAGCTGACGGCGGAAGAAAAGGATCTACTGATGAAACCAGTTGCTGGGGAAGGTGGATGGCAAAGTTTGATGAGACAACTGAAAAAACAAATTACGAATAATAACAAACTGTTCATTAATCAGAGACAATTAGAGCGGATAATTCGTTATTCTCAATTGTATGGGGTAGGTGGATGGCAAAAAAGGCTAGAGGTTATACTAAATAAATTAAGAACCCTTGGATAAACCTTTTCCAAATTAATATGAAAAACAACTATGTGCAAAAGTTTTCGTTTCCCTAATCTCATTTGACTCTTCCTTGAACTCAGTTTTTAATGATTCCGTTATCGTGATAAGGTTTTCATCTCCAATAATAGAATTTTCCAGTGTTTTTAAGGCGCTTATACAAATAAATTTATACTAATCCACTCATAGTTAAAGGGTGAGAGCGCTCAAAGAAAACATTCATAATACCTTTAAGTTATAATGGCAAACTGACCATGACTAGTTTGGATGATATCTACAATGTCTATCTGAGAAAAAAGGACGAGCAAGACTTTGCTGCAAATGAAGCCCAAATTAGAGGAAGTCTAATTTCACCCTTTCTCAGAGATGTCCTAGGTTGGAATATCGAAGACCCAGATGAAGTAAGATACGAGTATCATGTGGGAGGAAAGCGAGCTGATATAATTGCATGTGTCGATGGAATTTCGAAATTTGTAGTAGAGCTTAAGTCTCTGAATCACTCAGTCTTTGACAATGGCGATTTTTACAAGCAGGCTATTCAATATGCAGATGGTAAAGGACTGCAATACGCCATAGTCTGTAATTTCAGAGAGTTTGTAATTTTAAATTCTCAATTTGAACCTAGAAATGGAAATTGGCTGAGTTTAGAAATTGAACGATATGATATAGGGCAGTTAAGGAAAAATTTAGGATTGCTGAATTACTTCAGCAAACAGTCTTGGATAGAAAGAGATAGAACAGCAGCTGATTCTCTACTAAACAGCAAATTTATTGTCAATTATCAAAAATTAAAACCACTAGATGAGAGACTTTTGGACCTTTTCATGAATTGGAGGTCTTCTTGCATGAGTTGGATTAAGAAATCTAAACCCAGATTAATAGAAAAACATGGAGAAGATTATGTGGAAGAAGAGGTGCAAAGGTACCTCAATCGCATAATCTTTATAACAAACTGTGAAGACAGGAAAATAGAAGATGTAAGACTCAAAGAGTACATACGCGCTTACAAGAGTTCGCTTCAGATAGAGGGGCACGCTGTTACAAAGGGAATCAAGAAAATATTTGAGTACTATTTATCAAGATACGATAGTGATCTCTTTGAAAAAGGACTTGCAGACGAATTTGAATTTGATGACGGCATCACTTATAAGATTCTTACAGATATTAAATCTCCAGCGAATGACCTTCCATATGATTTTAGTATAATTTCACCAGACATACTTGGAATGACATATGAAAACTTCATTGGCCATATAATTCAAGGACGAAAAAATCTGAAAGAAGTTGCAGATGTTGAAAAAAAGAAGCAAGAAGGGATATACTACACCCCCCCGTGGGTAGTAGAACAAATAGTTTCACGAACAGTCAACGAGTATATAAAAGGAAAGTCTCTCAAAGAATTGTATGAAATCAAGATCTTGGACCCAGCTTGCGGCTCAGGAGCTTTTTTAACGGCTGCATTTAGGTCGATTCTTAACCAAGCTGAACAGCTAGAAAAAAGGGCACTAGATTATGAAGAAAGGAAAAAACTGTTTCTTTCTTGCATCTATGGAGTGGACAAAGATGACAGAGCATGTGATATTGCCAAGTTGAATGTTTCATTATTGCTGGCTGAAGGAAATAAGAAACTTCCAACGTTATCCAACAACATTAAAGTGGGTGACAGTTTAATTCCAAATGGAATTGATGGGTATTCCAAGAGCGAGAATTGGTCAGAAAGGTTCCCTAAAGTATTTTCTAGAAAAAATGGTGGATTTGATATTGTAATAGGGAATCCGCCATATCTTAGTCCTAAAGATTTTGACAGCTCGTCAAAATACACTGAGATTCTGAAAGAGGAATATGGGCAACTTAAGGATATGTATTACCTTTTCATTAGGCTTATTGATAAGAGACTACTCAGGAAAGGCGGCTTTTGGGGGCTCATTGTTCCAAATACGTTTTTTACACTTTCAACATATTTGGACCTCAGAGATTTGCTGAAGAAGCGTTATCAATCTATTATCATAGACCTAAGTCCTAATGTTTTCAAGAATGCCTATGTTTTTAATGCAATAATAATTGCTGAAAAAACTGAAACGAATCAGAAACAGATTCTAGTTGCCTATCTATCTAAAGAATCTAAAAGAAAGCTAGAATTTATTAGCCTTAAGTATGATGACCTGAAAAATTATCCAAAAAGACCTATTTTTGTACCAATCGGCTCTTACGAAAGAATAGACAAAAAGATTTTGGAGATATCGGGAAGTATTTATTCTAAGTTCGATAGTGCACTTTCTAATGCAAAGAAAAAAATGAAAGAATCTGAGAAAATAAAGGATCACCTTATATCGCGAAAACCTGGCGATATTACACTTTTAGGTCTCCTTTGTGTTGGAAGCCAAGGGCTGGTAACTGGTAATAACAGCAAATATTTAGGATTACGCCCAAGAAGTATAGAAGAAAGAGACCAAGTCTGGAAAAAGTTTGTTGAACTTCTTTCAAAGCATTCCCGTATTGTGGAAAAGACAGAATACTCTGAAGAAGTAGCTTCTGAATATTACAAATTAGCTGAAGAGATCAAACTAAGGAAGAAAGATCCCACATTGTTTGGTAAACGGTTCCTGTACCGTATAGTAGAAGATAGAAACATAAAATCATATAGATCCTTGACCAAATTAGAAATGAACGAAGGCATTGAATGTGAAAACTGTGCTTGGGTCATGTACTTTAGAGGCAATGAGGAAGGCGATATTTGGAAAGTGAATAACCCAGAATATATTTTTTGGAGTAGAGAAAACGTTGATGAGTTAAGAAAAGGAGAAAAGACAAATTCCAGATGGCAGGGGAGCGATTATTTCTTTAAACCTGGTTTTGGGTGGGTCGATTACTTTGGTGCAAAGCTTAAAGGTTTCTACGTAGAGCCGACAGTCTATTCAAAAAACGTAGTAAAGTTTCATTCAGAATTACTTGAGGACGAATTCCTACTTGGAGTTTTGAATTCTGCATATATTTCCTTTTATGTTAGAAATTATATCACAAACACTCGAACTCTTCAAATAAACGATGGGAAATTGATACCTATAATTATTCCCACGAAGGAACAAGCTGAGAGAATAACAAATTATGTCAAAAAAATATTGAATCTTAAATCGGAACTTGAACTGTCGGAAGATGGTAATATGAGACAGAGGTTGATGGGGCAAATATCACGAAATGAAGAGATGATAGATGACTTAGTTTTTGATTTGTATGGTTTCAATAAGAAACTTGATGCTGCGCTCATACAAGAAATAAAGGAGAGGGTTAACTCTGCTTTATTAGATTCACAAAAATGATGTCCAATATGGTAGAGGCGTTATGCTAAAATAAATATGCGGAGGGCCGGATTCGAACCGGCGGATCCCTACGGAAACAGATCTTGAGTCTGTCGCCTTTAACCTGGCTCGGCAACCTCCGCGCTGATCCGGAATAATGCGATATCTATTTTACCTTTTTAGC
>JAKBGP010000103.1 GCA_021833045.1 Thermoplasmata archaeon | reverse complement strand
TCTTTGAATCTCCTGGAACTGGAAAGGAAATGATACCTAAGGCAGTAATCAAGGTTCTTTCGGATGACAATCACGAAAATACCCTTGTAATATCAGATGTTGGATTACACAAAGTCTGGATGAGCAGATACTACCAGCCAAAATTCCCTGATCGTACCATAATATACAATGGATTTGCATCTATGGGAGGTTCACTTCCTGGGAGCATCGGTGCCATGAAGGCCAATCCTGATCTGGATGTGATAGCTGTCATGGGAGATGGTGGATTCCTTATGAATGTACAGGAGCTGGAAACGGCGTACAGACTGGGTATTTCATTTACTGCAATCGTTTTCAATGACAGAACTTACAGTCTAATAGAAAAACATCAGGAGGACCATAATCTGAGTCCGAAATATATACATTTCACAAATCCAGACTTCGATCTACTGGCAAAGAGTTTTCATTCTGAATATTTCTATGCAGATGAGGCAAAAGGGTTCGAGGAAGCACTGAAGGAATCAAGAAGGTCAGATGGTGTCAAGATCATAGAGATTAAGATTAACTAACCCATCCTCAAATTTTCCCTGTGGATATTCAATTTCTAAGACTTCCAATTGTAGACCATTGAACTTTATACCATATGGGATCTTTCTTGCAATTTTTAATCAGTGGTCAGAAATAAAGAATAGAAATTAAGATGACTCTCAATTTTGGCACACCATTTGAGAGAAAATGAAACCATGTATTTTAGATTAAACTCATCTCATTCTTATCTTTATTAATCTTCTAATTCTGTTACCCTTTGGTTTTTGTTTAATAATGCTGTACTGGCATAGCAGTATTGATATTATTATCAAAAATCCTCCAAAATACTGGAAATCTCCAAGATATTGATCCAGAAAGATCGAAGAGCCAAGAGATGCAGATATGGGTTCCATTGTCCCACTCAATGCCGCCGAAGAAGCACTTATCTTTCTCATTCCATAAGAATAGAGGGTAAAGGCAACCAATGTTCCAACCACAGAAACAAAAAGAATCAGAAAAATAGCCAAGGGGATTGATCCGGGATTCAGGGTTCTTACAAAATTTAAAATTGGCATTATGCCTGTTGGTATGCTTATCAAAGCTGCAAAAAAGAAGCCCCATGAAACAACCGATATGGAGCCATATTTTCTTACCAGTGGAGATGAGATTACCGTATATATAGCAGCACTTAATGCACATATCAATCCTACAATCAATGCATCAAGCGATATTCGGAGCGTCGAATCCGGATTAATAGAAATTGTCAGAAAAACTATCCCGATCAGTGATAGTATCAATCCAGCAAGAAGAAGGAGTGAAAACCTTATCTTTCTCATTATGAGTTCAAAAAGCACTACCATCGGGAAATACAAAAACTGGAGAAACGTGGCTGTAGGAGCGTTTGAAAGATCGATTGTTTCAAGGTATGATAGTTGAAGAATAAAGGTAGTTGCAACATAGATTGCAAAAAGTTTTAAATCGCTTCCTGGAAATTTTGGCTTAAATAATATAAGCATAAGAGCACTTGAAACAATGAGACGAATGGAAAGAAGTGCAAGAGGATTCATTCCAAGCACTTCAAAGAGAGCACTGGACGCTGTACCAGACAATCCCCACAGTGTAGCCCCTGTTATGGAAATCAAGAAGGGCTTTAATGATCCTTTATCTTCCAAATCTACTGGATAGTTATTTTTTTCATAGATATAAATTCATTTTAAGCAGGCTCTACTGTGACAATTGCATCTCATCATTCTGAACTTTGCTATATAAAAGGATTATGAGATTAATATTATTAACATTCTAATGATAACACAGTAATGATCTCTGGGACTGAAAAGATATGTGGAATCTGTGGAACTAA
Organism: Thermoplasmata archaeon; assembly: GCA_021833045.1. The sequence goes on along the minus strand of JAKBGP010000103.1, from coordinate 5,335 downwards.
ATTTATTTGCGGCACAATGGGAGGTTGCTGGTGTACAAACGTTAAGGTAACACCGGAGAAGAAGCATCTTATTTCACGCCTGACCAACGAGTGTGTTTGCCCAGAATGCCTAATAAGTTAGTTTAGTTCTATTGAATTGGAATGTAAAAATTAATTATATTATTATGCATAAAGTCAGGGTAATGGACAGGGAAAAACAATTCAGCTTAAAGGCATCTCTCTCCTACGGACTGCCACTTTTGATCATACCTCCAGTTCTGCTTATTATTGTATTAGTGATCAACAACTTCTATTTTCTGGAATATTTTCACGTAATTTCAGGGTCTGCATGGACAGGAATGGATCTGGTAATGGGACTGTTTTTTTCATTCATAATGAAAGGACTAAATCCTTTACAGAGAAGTGAAGTATCAAAAAGATTGATTCCGGTTATGCTGTTTTTCATGCCAGCAATATCCACAGTTACAATAACTGCCGGAATATACACAGCCATAGCACTAAACATAAGTTTCTTCAATATATACTTCATAATAGTTGCAATACTGGCACTTGCTTTAATGATACAGGGGCTTTTAATTTTTCTTCCCAATGAAGTTAGAATTTATCTGGAAATCCTAAAGGGTGGAAAAAACATTGAAAAAATCGTTCGACTAACTATGTTTAACCTTAAACTTTCTATTCTCCAGCTAATCTTCCAGATTGTCATAATCCTATTTATGGCAAAATTTGCGACAGGGGGTGCTCTATGACTCTGATAGATGCAATTAAAAAACAGAGATTCGCAAGTGGTATGATAATAGTACCATGGTTGTTTTTTATAATATTTGTAGCCAGTGGAAACTTACTGTTGCTGGATTATATACACGTATTGATTGGAGCTATCTGGACAGGTACTGATGTTTTCCTTGGACTCATATTCAACAGGGTGATTAAAACTCTTGACGGAAGGACAAAATATGATATCTCTCAGAGGATATTACCAATGAGTCTATACTTCATACCTTCAGCCACGATTCTAACTCCACTTGCCGGAATGATTTTAGCCATAAAAGAAAATGCGTTTAATGGTTTATCCACTGAGTTTATTGTTTCTTTATTTGTAATAGGGATTATTCTTTTAATTATAAGTTTCATTCTAATTTTACCGACGTCACTGAAGATAAGAAATCTCGCTAATGAAATTGGGGAGGAAGTGAAATTTGCAAAATCATCTTATCTCTTGAAGAAGTTGACAATATATGGTGGAATACAATTGCTTTTTCAGGTCTTAATAATTGGTTTTATGACTTATCTTGTGGTGTTTTAAATATAAAAAGGTTTCATAAAATCCAAATAATTAATCCACTCTTTAAGATGAATTGATGAATGCGAACCCAAGTTCAACATCTAAATGAGGATTTGATGCAACAGTGACCACACAAAGCAATATAAATGATAGCGTGGCATTAACTTTATACCCAACTAAAGATTCTATAAGTCAACAGAATCAGAAATTTTATTAATACTAAAAACATTTATTTCAAATGGCTATCCACAGAGGAGGATCTTGGTTCAGTAGGACTACTTTAGTGCTAATTGATGTGGTTGGGGTCATGCTCTTAGTATTATCAGCAGATTTTATAGGACAAAATCCTCTCGCAAGAATTGGAATTTTGATAGCAATGGTATCCTTAGGCTTGGGAGTTCCAGCATATATACTACTTTCTTATTTCAAAGAGAGAAAGAATAGATACCTGATAAAAAATAATTAGAGCAAACATAGAATTTGTAAAATTTAAAGCAATCTTTTCTTCGGCATTAGTTTTGGAGAGGACACAATTAAACATCGAGATAAATACCTCTTATTTTGAGGTAATTGAAGATTTTTTCCATATCAAAAGTTATAGGAAGACCTGTTAATAACTCATTTTGTAAATAATTAGAACGAATACTTCACATCTAAAATAAACTTATATATAAAAAATAGATAAGATAATTAAACGAAACGATTAGGAATATCAGGGGTGTTATAATAATTGATATCTGTGTTATATATATCTAAAATTATAACCATTTCTGTAATAACAATAGATATACTACTGGGGGTTTTCATTTTTTTATATTATTATATAAAATACGGAAACCCAGAGTCAGGAAACAAAAAATGGGAATCACAGAAGGCATACAGGAGTTTCTATATATCAATATCTTACATTGTCGAGGGAATAATTATAATCACATTATTTGTTCTTACAAACTTTTTATACGATAAGAACCTAAGTTTACTTGATGTCACAATTATGGAGTTATCATGCTGTTTTGCTTTACCGGTAGTTGGACTATTTATAGGTGAGTATTATAGAGCCAAAAAATTCCATCTTTCTTTTAAATACGTATTTTTAAATGGACCCAAGAAATAAACTTAACATCCACCCATGATATAATATTATTTTTACTACAATTCCAGTATTTTTCTTGTTTTCCTTATTAAGTTGATGGGAGATGTCATAAATGACTATTCAATTTTACAATTATTGATATCTAATATTTCCAGTGCTGAGACCTTTTAAAGCCTTATCTAAACCCCATAGAATTGTTACCCAAAAATATTTTCACAAAAAGATAAAGTAACTTGACAGCACATTACTTAGTTGTCTTCCTCTCTACATGACTAACAAATGAAAACTTTTACATAAGAATGGTTTAGCAATCCACATTAAGGGATCTTCCACAAAAAAATCTCCGTATCATTCTAATACTTTAAGCTTAGCAGTTTTCAATCTCCAGTAGTTCTAATATTTCATTACGACATAAAATCTCACTCAAAAGAACGTTTTCCAAAACACATTTATAAAAAGGTACAATAACCTCCTATGTTATTCGGAACTCCCTTAAATGAGTTTTTAGTTATAGTACTCGGGGGGATAATTGCAGGTGTGATAGGCTCCCTTACTGGTCTGGGAGGTGGATCTGTGCTTGTTCCGGTTTTAACTCTATTTTATGGTGTACCAATTGATTTTGCCATAGGTGCGAGCTTGATATCGACAATAGCCACTTCTGCTGGGTCCGCCAGTACATACACAAAAAAAGGGATAGCTAATATTAAAATTGGTGTGGGTCTTGAAGTTGCAACAACTCTAGGTGCTGTGGTGGGTGCATTAACCTTTATTTTAGTCACTCGAGAGGATCTGGAGTGGGTTTTATACCTGCTATTTGGAATAGTCCTTCTAACTTCCCTCATTCCAACTATACAGAGAGGAAAGTATGAATTTCCAGAGGCAAAAATGCCTGATTTTACAAGCAGGGCATTTCAATTAACTGGAAAATACCACGATGATAGAGCCAAAAGGACTGTAACATATACCGGTGTGAGATGGTGGCTGGGAGAAATAATAATGTTCTTTGCTGGCCTTTTATCTGGGTTACTTGGCATAGGAAGCGGTGCACTAAAAGTTCTTGGAATGGACTGGGCAATGAATCTCCCAATGAAGGTGACCACAACAACAAGTAACTTTATGATAGGGATAACAGCTGCAACAGGAAGCAGTATTTACTGGTACGCTGGTTATATAAGTTTCTTTCTGGCAGCGGCCACTGCAATAGGAGTAGTTGTTGGATCCAGAGTCGGGTCCCACGTACTTATGAGGATATCCAACAAAGAAATAAGATGGATATTCTTTGCAATTCTCTCTTTCCTTGGTATAGACATGCTTTTCAAGGGGTTGAGAGAAGGAAAAATATATCATCTTTCAAGCTTATATTCATTTTCAATTGCCATAGGTGCATCAGTAGTTTTGATAATTCTACTATTCTTATATACAAACAGGGGGGTGAAATCAAGTGGAGGAAATATCACAAAAGCTAATTGAAATTGTAAGCGTTATACTAAAGGTAGCAGTCTATCTTAGTATGGGCAGTATAATAGTTGGAGTAGTACTTCTATTCATAAAGAATGGTGCTGATGGTTACTCCCTGAGCACTCTGGCCAATTACAGCAATTACAGTGTTGCTAAAAGTTACTCATCAATAATATTTTCTCCGACGAAAATCCCTGAGGGAATTATTACATTAGATCCACTGGGGTTCATCTCTCTTGGCTTATGGGTTCTGATTTTCACTCCAGTAAGTGTTCTATTCACCTCTCTAGTTGACTATATCTACCAGAAAAACAAACTTTACGTAGTACTTACCTCTCTTGTCCTATTCAATCTGTTTACTGCAATCTTCATAATTCCAAGCTTTGTCCATCTTTGAGGCTAAAAATTAAAGAAAAACATTATTAATTTTATTGAAATAGCCAGTTGATGCTTTATGCTTAAGTTTGATCGTGTCAAGATTCAAGAGGAAGATCCAAAAGAGAGAAGCAAAAGCTTTACTATAGAGCCAATGAAAGAGTATACGACGGAAGAGGCAACAGCTGAAGCATCAAGATGTATTGGCTGCAACATATGTACACAGGCATGTCCCGCTAGCCTTGATATAGGTGCATATATAAACAGTACAGCTGTGGGTGATCCCGCCCAGACTGTAAGAATTGTTTTTGAAAATCTACCATTCCCTGCAATAATAGGGAGGGTCTGTACACACAATTGCGAGGATATATGCGTGATGTATGACACCGGTGGACCACTTGCCATAAGACATTTAAAGAGATACGCGGCTGATCAGTTCGATGATTATGGAAAAATATTAAATGTAAAAAAGAGGTCATTCATAAATAAGAGGGTTGCGGTTATCGGTGCAGGTCCAGCAGGATTAAGCGCCGCATACTATTTATCAATTCAAGGCGTAAGGGTAACTGTCTTCGAGTCACTGCCCGTTATGGGTGGGTTCATGAGAGTTGGAATTCCACGTTATAGACTCCCATTTGAAGTTATTGAAAAGGAAACTGGTTATATAACCTCAAATGGAGTTGAGGTTAAATTAAATACAAAGGTTGGAACGGATATCACATTCAAGGAGATCCTGAATAGTTATGATGCAGTATTTCTTGGGGTAGGTACACATAAACCAAGAATGACTGGTACACCAGGTAGCGATGCAAATAATCTAATGCATGCAACAGAGTTTCTTAGAAGAACAGCGCTGGGTGAAAAGTTACCGGTGGGCAATAAGGTAATTGTGATAGGTGGTGGATTTACAGCGAACGATGCAGCAAGATCATCACTTAGACTGGGGGCCAATGAGATAAATATAATGTACAGAAGGAGAGAGGTAGATCGTCCTGGTTACCCTTCAATGAATGCAGATGAAGAAATGGAAGAATCTCTTGGTGAAAGTGTAAATTATATGTGGGAAGTGACCCCTTTTGAATACGTGAAGGAAGAGGATAGAATAGTTCAGGTCAAATACTGGA
>JAKBGP010000102.1 GCA_021833045.1 Thermoplasmata archaeon | reverse complement strand
GAAGGAATCACTGGTCTTTAAGGTGGAAGGAGAGAAGAAGGGTGTTGTGATGAAGATATTTAAAACATCAACACTGAGATTTCAGCATATAAATGACTATATAGATGGAGACCCAAGATTTGCAAAGCAGAGAAAATCAAGGGGATCACTTATATTCGTCTGGGCAAGGAAGGAATATGCCAATCTTCTGGAGTGCAGAAAATTTGGTATAAGAACACCAGAACCCATGGCAGTGGAAAAGAACATAATCCTCATGAGTTACATCGGTGACAGGAGGTCTCCGGCAAAGAAGTTAAAGGATGTGAACGAGCAGGATATGCAGTTATATTTTAACGCATCAATGAACGAATACAGGAAGATGGTGGAAAAGGCAAAAATTATCCATGCTGATTTCAGTGAATACAATGTACTCTGTTACCGAAAGAAATCCTATATTATTGATATGGGTCAGGCTGTTTCATATAAGCATCCAAAGGCAAAGGACTTTCTTGTGAGGGATATGAATAATATGAAGGCATTTGCAAAGAGAAATGGCTTGGAATTTAATTTAGATGAGCCAGTATTTCCAGGTGAAAGAGATGAGTGAGGAAAGCGATCACATAGAAAATTCAATCAGTATAAGAATACCAAGAGACAGGATAGGTGCTCTGGTAGGTAGGGAAGGAAAAACAAAGAAAGACATAGAGGAAATGTCGGGATGCATTCTTGACATAGACTCTACGGATGGAGATATTCTGGTAACTGCAAAGGAAAGTACAGATCCACTGAAGGTAAACGCAACAGCTGAGGTAGTGAAGGCCATAGGAAGAGGTTTCAGTCCGGAAAGGGCATTCTATCTTTATAGCGATGGATTTCAGCTTGTGGTAATTTCTCTCAGGGAATTTGCAAGAAAAGGATCAAACAGGATCAATGAAATAAAGGGAAGAATTATAGGCAGGCAGGGGAAAACAAGGCAAATAGTTGAAGATATCACAGACTGCTTCGTATGCGTTTATGGTGATACTGTATCTCTCATAGGAGATTACATTTCAATGAGATATGCACTGCAGGCACTTCAGATGATAATCGAGGGAAAGAAGCAGAGAACAGTTTACACCTACCTTGAATCCAAGGCAAAGGAACTTAAGGCAGAAAGGATCGCAGAATCTTTCAGATAATCTCATTTTTACAAATTTCAAATCATGATTTTTGGTGTACTCATTGAATACAGCATAAAATAGGCAGGATCACATTAATAACATATATATCCAAATAACAAATACGGTATAACAGCGGGGTGGGGTAGTTAGGAAATCCCGACGGGCTCATAACCCGTAGATCGATGGTTCAAATCCATTCCCCGCTATTGCGAATTTATGAAGTCTATAAGTTCACTGAATGATTTCTTTCCATCAAATCTTATATTCACGAAGCCTGCTTCTTTTAGGGTTGAAAAAGTTGTCTTTCCAATAGGATAGGCAGGATTATCTAAATATCTACCACCAGTATACTGATTGAATAATTTGACCTCGAGTGGTGAAGTGAATATCAGGGCTATTTGTTTATTCTTTACTGCCCTGGCTATGTTATCTCTCTGATCGATATTCTCATATTTGTAAAGATAGAAGTTTTCACTGTAAATTCCTGCCTTCCTTAGATCTTCATTGAGCACACTGGAATGGGTCATGCCTCTAGGAATCAGTACCCTTTTTGGCTTATAATCCGCTATAAAAGATGCAAAGCCTCCAGAATAGGAATCACTGCATACCAGTGGCTTGTTGACATATTTCATCAATTCTCTTGCAGTGGAATCACCAATGGAGAATATCATCATCTTTTCATCGATTTCACTGTATATACTGAAAAAATATCTGACTCCTGTGGAACTGGTGAAAGCAATACCATCAAACATTTCAAGATCCAGAGATTTTACATTATCAAGTTTTAAGATCCTTACTAAAGGTATATTCAGAACCTCTTTTCCCCTTATTTCAACCTCTTTGAATTTTTCTTCTGGTCTAAAGCTAATAATCACCATAATTCATTATCTCTTTTACATTTCTGGCGACCATTTCAGCCTCCTGTAAAGTTCTGACCTTAATCCTGATGGAAATCACATTTTCCCTGATATTTATATCCATATAGAGAAATTCAGTCTCAGGATTATACAGAATTCCATTTGGCACTGAGCAGCCCATGTTAAAAATGCCCGATATCCTTCGTTCAACATCCCATCTCTTTCTGGCAGTTGGATCTTCTGTGATCTTTATATCATCATAATTAGGGGAATCCTTCCTTGCTATTACAGCTATTATGCCCTGACCTGGAGCAGGAACAAAAATACTCTCATCAAGAATCTCATAATCTCTACTGGGATACATTCTTACCATTGCGGCCTCTGATAATACTATCCCATCGTAATTCCCATTATCCAGCTTATTTAACCTTGTATCAATGTTACCCCTAAGTCCGAATACATCCCAGTTCTTAGCATGTTTTCGAATCTGTTCTTCTCTTCTGGGTGACGAGGTTCCAATTTTCATCCTTCCAGTCCCTTCCAAATCTCTCCTAAAGACTATCACGTCATGATAATTTTTCCAGTCAAAAACAGAGACAACTTCAAGCTCTTTGTTCAAAATTGTCGGCAAATCCTTTCCACTGTGCACCGCACAGTCCAGATCCCCATTTAGCACCATCCTGTTTATTTCGTTAACAAAAAGACCCTGTCCACCAATCTCCTTTAGCGGTCTCTCCCTATCCATGTCTCCCTTACTTCTGATCTTAACAATTTCATGGTTTCTACCAAGAATATTGGTAAACATCTCAGTTTGAATTAATGCTAACCTGCTCTCTCTCGTTCCTATCTTCATTCATATCAAACTCCAGGGTGTACACCATCTTAAAAACAGCCATTTCAACCTCCTCTGGTGTATGTGCCATACCAACAAAAGACGCCTCAAACTGACCGGGTGAAAAATAGATTCCGTGCTTTTTGGAAAAATTAAAAAATTTCATGAACTTTTTTCTGTCTGATTTCAGAGCCGTTTCGTAGTTCCAAACCCTTTCTTCATTAAAGAATATGGTAAACATGTTATAGACCCTGTTTACCTGAACGCCCAGATCAGAGAAACTCTTCAATTTATCCTCAACCCACGTTGCCAGACTTATTGTATATTCATAATCTTTGTCTTTAAGGAAATTCAGGGTTGCCAGCCCAGATGCAACAGTAAATGGATTTGCGCTGAATGTTCCAGATTGATACACATTTCCTTCTGGGCTGATCCTATTCATTATATCTGCTCTTCCACCAAAGAGACCAACAGGCATTCCACCACCAATTATTTTGCCCATAGTTGTTAAATCTGGCTTAACACCTATTATGTCCTGATAGGCTCCGTATCTGAATCTAAATCCTGTAATAACCTCATCAAAAATCAACAATGCGCCATATTCTTCCGTGATCTCCCTGAGAAATTTCAGGAATCCTTTCTCAGGTCCAATTACGCCAAGATTGCCAAGAACCGGCTCCGTAATAACCGCTGCTATATCCTTTCCATGTAGTTTAAATAATTCCCTTATGGATTCCTCATTGTTGAAATCTCCCACAAGAACAGTTTTTGCAACTTCCTCCGGGATACCTGGGCTTGAAGGTGTACCGAAATTCAATGCACCACTTCCAGCACTTACCAGTACGTAGTCATGGGCTCCATGAAATCCCGCATTCATCTTAAGTATCAGTTTTCTGCCTGTAAAGGCCCTCGCCAGCCGGATTGCATGCATGGTTGCCTCAGTTCCTGAATTTGTGAATCTCATCTTTTCAATAGACGGAACAGCTTTTTGAATGATCTCTCCCAGTTCTATCTCATTTTCAGTGGGAACTCCTTCAGGGATCGTATTATCCAGCAAATACATTATTTCTTCAGCTATGGTGGTATTAGAATATCCAGCGAAATTTACACCAAAACCCATGCAGAAATCCAGATATTCCTTTCCTTCCACATCAAAAATTCTGGAACCAGAAGCACGTGAAAAATATGTTGGATATGGCTCATAGAACCTAACAGGTGAATTAACTCCACCAGGGAAAAGCCTGGATGCTCTTTTAAATAGATCATCGGAAAGCATGAAGGTATATTTTTTCCTATCAATTTATGTTTTTCATTTTAAGGCAATAGAATTTATTGATTAATCCAATTACTGAGAGATTTGAAAAATCTTGCAATGGAAGTTGAGGAAAAGGATGCAGAATCCTTCATAAAGAAAGCTAAAAGAGAAGGAAAATTAATCAGGAACCTGAGATCTCTGAAGGAAAATGGAAAGGTTATCATTCCAGTTAGAGAAAGGGTGCAATTTCAAAATGCAATATTATGTGAAAGAGATTTCTCCAGGAAAGAGGATGTCACAATACCTGATGTGATCAGCAGTATCATTGAAGATGGAAGTCAAAGGATCAGATGGCAGAGAATGGGAACTACAGTTGTATTCAGCAGGGATTATGACAAATTGGAAACGATCTCAAGAGTACTGGTAGAGAAGTCTATAGCAACGCAGGTGTACGTAAGGGATGGAAAAATTGAGGGTGAAATCAGAAAACCAAAACTCAGGCTTATTGCCGGAAAACCAGGCGATACAATGTATCTGGAAAATGGTGTTACCTTTATCACAAGCCCAGCTAGATTGATGATGAGCAAGGGAAATATAGTTGAAAGAGGTCTCCCATCAATCAGGAAGATAAATCCCAGAGCTGTGCTTGATATGTTTGCCGGTATTGGTTATTTCTCCTTACCAATTGCAAAACTTGAAAGTGTTGAAAATGTAACGGCAATAGATCTCAATAAAGAGGCTCTTGAATATCTGGAAAAAAGTGCAGCTTATAATGGGGTAAAGGATAGGATTATAACTCGCAACATGGACTGCAGGCTTTTTATTACGGAAGAAAAGTATGATCTAGTAGTCATGGGAAATTTCAAGTCAAAAATTTATCTTCCTGCAGGTCTATCTCATGTTTCAAAGAATGGGTTCATTTTACTTCATCACCTGGAACTGACAGGTAATATCAAAAATAGTGTGTACGATATTATGAAATCTGCCAGATACCTTGGGTATTTATTAATGCCATTGGACAGTCACATTGTGAAATCCTATTCCCCACATGTATGGCATATAAGTTCACTATTTCAGGTGATCTAGTTATCAGGTTCTATTAGAACAAACGTTAGATTTAAGGCATTTTTTTCCAGAAATAGTTTATTCTCGAATTCAGATAGAACACAACAAGGTTTAAAACCACCCTTAACATATTGCATTGAATAAAAATATGGCGGCAAGAAGAAAGTATACCCCTAAAAAACCAGGTCAGAACAAGAGGGGACGGTATTACGGATATAATGATAGAAATGAAACACCCAGGCCAAAACGGATTAAGAAACTGGATATGAGGAAAAGCGAGGAATTCAATTTCATGCTATCAAAGGCAGTAGAATCCCTACCCGATAGCATAAGGGGCTCAATAACTGGTGGAATATATGCCATTGCATCCAGACAGGGAATCAGCGAGGCCAGGGATTTTGTTATAAAGAAAAAGGAAGAAGGTGTTCTTGATGAGGGAACCCAGAAACAGATATGGAATTTACTGAATGACTACTCAACATACAGATAAGGACTTCTCCGCAGCGCTGGAGGAAAAAGTGCTAAAATATACTGAAATAGAAAACAGGGCTCTTGAAGTACTTTCCATAAGCGTTCCAGAAAATTCACTTCTATATGAATTTGCCAAGAGCTCATTAGAGATGATATATTCATATTTCTCCGACGCGAAACATTTTCAGGAAGTTGGCGACTTAATAAATGCGCTATCATGCCTCAACTATTCATATGGATGGCTGGATAGTGGGGTAAGACTTGGCATCTTCAAAACTGATGGGGATTATAGGAAATTTACCTTTTACAAATAACCAAACTTTACAAAAAGAATATATATATTTTAAAGATAAGGAGCAACCGCAAGGGATAACATTTAAGCATGTTAAAGGACTGGTGAATTAATGCCTGACGAAAAAGAAAAAACTGATTTCCAATACATTGTAAGAATTGCAAGCATGGATCTTAACGGAGAAAGAGATGTAGTTCTGGCTCTGGCAGATCTCAAAGGTATCGGCATAAGATTGGCTGAAACCCTAACGAAAAAGCTAGAGATTGATGAAAGTATGAGACTGGGAGACCTCAGCGAGGAAAAAATAGAGGAGATAAGGGATTATATCGAATCTGAAGAGTATGAAGATATTCCCGCGTGGATGATGAACAACCGTTCAGATCCTGTAACTGGAAAAAATATGAATCTGGTTGGGAATGACCTCAATGTGCAGATTCAGGATAATATCAACACAATGAAAAAGATAAGATCATACAGAGGGATAAGACATGAAACCCATCACAAGGTGAGGGGTCAGAGAACCAGAAGTAACGGCAGGAAGGGACTGACAGTGGGCGTACAAAGGAAAAAGGAGTGATTTTGATTGGGAGATCCAAAGTTTCAGAAAAAATTATATTCAACACCAAGGCATCCTTGGGAAAAAGATAGAATAGACGAAGAGAGAAAGACTATAAATTTATATGGTCTGAAGAACAAGAAGGAGCTATGGAGAAGTCAGGCAAGTCTTGATTCCATACGAGCCCAGGCAAGGGAGTTGCAGGCAAGGACAAGAAGAAATGATCCTCTTGCCATAAAGCAGTTGAACCTTCTACTAGCACGATTGAACAGGTACAAAATATCCACAGGAAATGCATCTCTTGATGATATTCTGTCTTTGACCATAGAGAGCGTTCTTGAAAGAAGACTTCAAACAATAGTATTCAGGAAGAACCTTGCAAAGACCGTAAAACAGGCAAGGCAAATGATAACCCACGGTCATATATTAATGAATGGAAGACGAGTAACTGTACCCGGGCTTCTCGTTGAGGCAAGTGTAGAAGATTCCATAGAATACAGCGAATTTTCACCATTCATAGATGATAAACATCCGGTAAGGCTTGTGATAGCAGGCGATCAAAAGGTAGAAGATGAACCACAAGAGTCAGCAGAACCTGAAAATTCAGAGGAGGTAGAAAAAGTTGAATAAAACTGGAATAGCGCACATTTATTCCTCGCAGAATAATACAATCATACTTGTTACAGATCAAACTGGAGCTGAAACACTTGCAAAGGCAACAGGTGGAATGGTAGTCAAGAATGACAGAGATGAGTCAAGTCCATATGCT
>JAKBGP010000101.1 GCA_021833045.1 Thermoplasmata archaeon | reverse complement strand
CTGATGAGAGTGCATCTCTTGATTCTTCTTTAAATCTCATAATGAAGAATCCGAGAATAATATTGCCCTTTATTTTTGGCATTATTATTGGCTATATATTAACATACATCTTTGACGTGATAATATCAATTGCAAATTTTTTAATCATAAAACAGCTCTCTCCAGTTGCCCTGATGCTTGATTCATATGTTTATTTTTTCATAACAACAGAGTTGATGTTTTTCTTCATTATTTTTGCTATTTACTGGCAATCTTATGCATCTTCAGACCAGATTGAGAACAATGAATTTTCAGTTTCAACAACTTTATCTGACACTGTTTCAGCTATTTTTACCATAATATTAGTCTCAATTTTTATAAGCATAATCTACGTACTTTTTTCAATAATTCCATTTATAGGATCGGATTTAGTAGATCCACTTTTCTTTGCATCTGCGTTGATATCAGTGATCATAAGCATTTACAACAAAAAGGGATATGTGAGCAATCTTATAGAACTACCAAACAGTCTGTACATGTTTTATAAGAAAGAGCCCGTAAGCGGTTTTATCTTGCTTATAATTATACTCCTATTCCTAGTTCCAAACATGTTGATTGATGTTCTTGCACTACTGACAATAGCAATTCTTGGAAGTGTCCTAATAAAGAATTTAATTGATAGTAAACCATCATGATATTTTAAAACCGCATTGTGGACAATATTTACTGTCTTCTGGCATGTAAGCTCCACATTCTGGGCAAGATTCAACAACTTCTGTAGGTTTAGGCAAATTCTTTCCTGTGTCTGTATTTTCTACCTTATCCCCTCCAGAACCTTTGGAGTTTCCAAGATTTATCATGTTTATGTTGCTTTTATTTGCCTTTGCTTTTGCCATTTCAAGTTCTCTGCGATATTTTTCCTGATCCTCTTCCTTAAGTTGTGTTTCATGAATTCTCTTGGATGTAGTGGCCCAATTTTTAATTGTTTCAACGATGCTGTCAGGGCGTTTCAATTCAAACTCAACCATCTTGATATCTCCTTTATCTCTAAACTCGACGCTTAATTTCTTTTTAGTGAGAAGACTCATCTTTGGAACGGCTGACGAAACATTAAGAATTTCATACATTGGTATTTCAATGTACAGTTTTGCGGGTTCAGCCCTCCGGAGCCTTTTAATTGCTTTCTTTTCATAAACAATCCTCCTGTTAGTTATATGGACTATGCCATCTTCAATTCTGGCTTCATTCTGTATCATAACAGATTCTTCCTGCAGCAATTCATTTTCATCTGGTTCTAGAACCAACATAAATAAGTAATACTCCCCAGCATATATATTTGTTATTGAAAAACGGTCTATTATTTTATCCCTTAACCTGTGTTTGAACCTGATGGTTGCTTCAAATTCTATCATTAAAATATGAAATGGCTTTATTTAAAAATGATTTAAGCAAGTCAACCTTTTAAAATGAAACGTGTATAGAATGTGACAAAAATTTAACAGTAAACGATGTTAACTGTTATTATTTAATTTCACCTTTATGATCCATTCTACAAATTCTTTGAAGTTTCAGGTAAATATTGACTTTAACACAATACTAAACATATACAACATTTGAATGATAAAATCAGAAAATAAAATTCTGGAATGTATGCCTATAGAAATCTCTGCAATGGAGCATATCTAGAAGAGTGGGCTACGATTCGCCAATCTATAAAGCAGGATTTTTTTATCCATTCAGAAAACAAGGATGTAGAGGGGATAAACAAAGATTATAAATATCGAAATTCAATTAATAAATTGTGAAGAGAAAACAATTGATTTTATCTATCATTGCCATGGTTATTGTTACATGGCTTCTAATTTCTTCTTTATCCACCATTAACAACATTAAGCCTTCTGGCTCAAGTTCAAATTCAGGCACCTCTGGAAACAGTGGTGGATCTGCAAATAATGGGAATGGTGGTTCTATTGGTTCAGGTTCTGGCACTGGAGGAGGGATCTTAGGCTCTCAATCGTTCAATTTTAATTTACCTACTTTTAATTTCAACCTTGATTTTTTACAATTTCCAAAGTTGATCATACCTTTCCCGAATTTCTGGATTCCAACAATTCAATTGCCTGGAATTAATTTATTCAATGAATTGTCTCAAAAAACATTTAGTGGAGGAGGATCATCGTCCTCAACCAAAAGCGCCATGACCAAAATTATACCTATAATTATCGACACTAATTTTCTGATTATCCTTTTTTCTATCCTTGGTGCTTTTATGGTTTTCGTCGTTCTTCGTAAACATACAAAAACGAAACGTGGAAAAACCAATAAAGAAGTAAGAAAGAAGGTAGATACTGATAATGCTCTTTATAAACCTCTTAAGGAAGAAATGCAATTTGGGGAAATTAGTGATGATCAGAAAGCTTTATTTAATTTTGAAATTGAAAAAATACCTTTCGAAGGGTGGGGAGGTGAAGGAATTATAAGACCTCATATTGCATCAGATCTGCCACTTACATGGGATATACATAATAATCTGGAAATAGACAGAGACAAAGGTACTATCCTGAAATTGAATGATGAAATTATTGAATCTGACGTACTAAAGCTTAAATTTGGATCTAACATGATTTCTGCTGTTGGTGATCACAATAGCCAGAAACTGAAAATTTTGGGAGTTAATTATCAAGAACATGTTAGGGATACCACGATTGTCAACATACCTGAAGAATTTGCTAGAAAAACAAATTCATACACATTGAGGGAAATATATAACATGAATGAAATTGGTGAAATTTTCGCTACTGATCGAAGACTTGACAAAGCATTGTTGACTTTTGATAGAGTTTACTATGGGAAAAAAAGCATAAGCAGAGAAGAATACGAAACGTTTCTAAGAAGCGTAAAGAGTGATCTTAAAAAACCTTACATTGCATGGATGGTTATGAATAATGGAAGAAAGTAAACCAAATATATACATGTCCGAAACAAAACCTAAACTATTGAAGTATTTTATCGTAGCAATAGTCACATTTATTACGCTATTAACTGACATTTTCTCTTTTTTTAATTTCATTCTTATTATTATTATTTTCATAACGCTTCTGCTCCCCCTTTCAATATGGCTTGACAACAAAGACAGATACATTGGCACAATGGTTGTTAGAAGAATTTTCATACCGTCCGGTTCTATCTTCATTGTTCTTCCGTCACTTCTTTCCACTATAAAGTTCATTTCTAATGCTTATATCCTTTCTATCACATATTTCATAACTCTCCTCTCAATCATCATAGGTTTCAATTCCATCAGGACCACTATGGAAAATTATAGTGTTAAATCTGTATATTTTAAAACTATTGAAATGGTTTTTGTTTCAATACTCATGGTTTTTCTTTATTTTGAATTGCCCCTTATCTTCGCATATAATTTTTTTATCGATATATTTGCTAATGTTTTGCTTATACTGTCTGTAATAACTTTGATTTCTGGTCTTGCTTATCTTGGAATTGATTCTAACAAAAAGAGAATTTCATTAATTTGTTCATACATTAGCATCAATACTAAGTCTTACGGTTTCCTTGCTTTTGTAGATGGGATCTCAATTGAACTTTACAATTACTTTTCAGGAATATTGAAAATTTTATTTATCCTGATTATATTCTTTTCAATAGTATATGTAATTTTAGATGCACTGAAAACTATTTATAATTCACTTGAAGAAACGATGGAAAAACATGCCATTACGAACTTTAAAAAATTTGACAGGACTGTAGGGTTAACCTCCATTGACATAGTTAATGATTTTGCAAAATCCATTCAAAACTTTGAAAAATACGGAATAAAAGAAAGCCTCTTGATTAATTTAACAACTTACCTTGCAGAAAATGGGCATAATACAGAAGAAATTGAAGAAAAGCTGAAACCTTTGATAATCTATAAGGTTCCATCTTCATTGCTAATTGGAATTTATGGAAAAAATTCTAATGTATCATGGGAAGTAAGAAAAAGGTCTGAGATTATAAGCAGAATATTTAAAACATTGAACATATAAGGTGAAACAATGAATAATGAAACTCTTGAAATAAAGTTTAAAGAAAGCCAAAAAATTACAGGGGAAATAATGGATGAAATTTCTAAATATTTTGTAGGTGACAGGGAGATACTTAAGAAGATACTTGCTTCCATCTGTGCATCAGGACATATATTATTACAGGATAACCCCGGAATTGGTAAGACATTCGTAGCAAAACTGTTCTCTTCCGTCCTTGGAATAGGATTTAGGAGAATACAATTTACTCCAGATTTGCTTCCGAGTGATATAACGGGCACAAAAATATGGAGAACATCCATAGGTGAATTTGAACTCATGAAAGGACCTATATTTACCAACTTACTTCTTGCGGATGAAATTAACAGGGCCCCCCCTAAAACACAGGCTGCCTTGCTTGAGTCCATGGAGGAGGCACAGGCAACCATCGAAGGTGATACAATGAAACTTCCAATGCCATTCATAGTGATTGCAACTCAGAATCCTATTGAGTTCGAAGGTACATATCCCCTTCCTGAGGCACAAATGGATAGATTCATGATGAGAATTTCCTTCGGATACCCTGAAGATGATATTGAAATATTGAAAAGGAGAACTGAATGGAAAGGGAATGACCCAACAAATATGGCAAAGGTTGTTGTCGATGCGCAAACACTTTTACAGCTCAGGGATCTTGCAGAACTTGTGTTCGTAGATGATGCAGTCATGAAGTACATTTCCTCTTTCAGTAAGATTAGGATAGACAAAAGAGTATTAGCTGGGCCCAGCCCTAGAGGTATAATCTCCCTCCTGAGAATATCAAAAGCTTATGCAATGGTAAATGGAAGAGACTATGTCACTCCTGATGATGTGAAGGCGGTGGCTATTTCCTGTCTCGCTCACAGGATAGTGCTTAACCCGGAAGACGTAATGGATGAGGTTCAGCCGGAAGATATTGTAAAAAGCTACCTTGAGAAAGAACCTGTACCAAAGTGATACGTCTTGATTACTTCATGGCATAAACAGAATTTTATCCTCGTCTTTCTTTCTTCCTTAATAGTACTTGCAGGAGTTATATCAGAAGTAAAAACTATCTTTGCTGCCTTATTCTTTCCTGTTATTCTGTTTGCATTTATTGCTCTGCAGGAAATTAAACCTGAGATAGAAATTGGATATTCACTCCCATCAAGGGCAAAGGTTGGAGATGAACTGAATATTTCTGTAACAGTCAATTGTAAAAGAGGCATGGGTTTGATCAACTTGGATATGCCAACCTTTCGTGAGATGGAAATTGTCGACGGAACTAATGTTCACGTATTGTACAAAGGATCAAAGGCCGTGAACAGAGAATATAGCTACAGAGTGAGGGCAATCAAAAGGGGGATTTATAAATTTACTGATATCAACATTGAATATTCACCTCTGTTTGGAAGAAAGAATAGAAAATTAATAAACGAACATGTGAACGCAAGCATCGTTGTCCTTCCTCTAATTAAAGTGCTGAAAAAAAGCCAGTTTCAAATAAAAAGCAAACTGATTACACCAAGGTATGCCATAACCAGATTGGGGCCCATTACCAATGAGTTTGATATGATAAGGGAATTTGTTCCGGGAGATCCTTTCAAGACAATAAACTGGAAAAGTTCTGCAAAACTATCTAACAGTGGTAAGATCATGGTCAATCAATATGAGAGGGAGGGGCTGAAGAATTTTATTTTCCTGCTTGATACGTCGAGCTCAATGGGTAGAGGGGTCACTTATGATAATCCGATGGAATACTCCATATCACTTATTCTGTCAGGGGTCAATTACCTTATTTCAAAAAATTATAACGTCGGTTTCTGGCCCCTTACATCAGTGCCGGTCAAGCAGTATGATTATGTAATTCCCTCATCCGGTGGAGATACTACGAACAGGATAAAGGAGAAACTTCTCAGGATTGACTATCGTAGATTCATACAGAAAAACTATATTCTGGACAAGACATTCACAAGAATTATAATGGAAACAAAACCACAGGTTACATTGGTTACATCTCTAGGCCCTAGGAATACCGAGCAAATTAGTGATGTTGTACATAAACTGTTCAGACTTGGGGCCCGTGTTGTTGTTGTGGACATCAAGGCAGAGTCGATAGTTGCAAAAAGAGTAGATCCAAGAATCGTTGGATTGTTTTCAAAGAAGGTTAAAGGAAAAAAATTGATACAGGGAGCTGTAACATGGGACCCTGTAACTGAAAATCTAGGGAAGGCCGCATATGAAATTGCCATAAGGGGTGGATGGTAATGGCAAAAAATTTTAATTCCGGTATTTCTTTGTTTTTTATAGGAACTTTCCTGGCAGCATTCTACTTATTTTCATATTCCGGCATAGGAACCATTCTTTTTATCTTAACAGCAATTCTTTCACTGATCTCAATTCTCGAGGTTAAATCAAAAAATAATGCTAAGGAGCCTGATTTGTTTTCAATTACAAAGTTTATAATTCCGATTCCACCAATAATAGCATTGGTTCTGTCATCTGGTTTTATCTACTCTCCATTACCTTACTTTATTTCTTTAAAATACCAGAATATTCTCTTATTTGCGTTTCTATTCATATTTCTTGAAGTATTTATTGTTTTCTCGATTGTTACTGAAACCATTTCTAAAATAATGCTGCCATTGGAGAAAGCAGGATATGATATGGATGAAGTGTATGAACAAATGGGTAAATTTTCTAACAACATTGATACTATTGCATTTCTAACGTTCCTAATATCTTGTGGAATTACATTTCTTCTTGTCTATGGCCCAGAAATAAGCATAGGCATATTGCCCGCAATTATCATATTCCTAATTGTTTATGTGTATGTCATCTTTAGCTACATTAAAAAAGGTTCAGCCCAAGAATCTCTTCAATCACTTGAATAACTGATGAATTGTCAGGGAGCTGGTTAACAATCTCAGAAATTCTATTCAGTTTGTAGAAGTATTTCAGCGATTTGTCTCCATTGAAAATTAGAGTATAGTCAAACACCCTGTAAAATCCTGAGGCCTCTTTTCCCGAATATATCTGCTGCCGGTATGGATATGCCATGCCTTGTGAGAGTTGCATGTATTCTATTCTTTAGCATGGTGATCTCCTCTCCTATGGATTTCCTATATCTTGTCATTGATCTCAGATCATCAATCTCTGCTGATGGAAGGTATACCTCTGACAATTCTCCAAGGTGTAGAGTTCTGGCAAGTTTGTAGG
>JAKBGP010000100.1:2074-7254 GCA_021833045.1 Thermoplasmata archaeon | reverse complement strand
CAGAGAGAGTTTGTTGCCATTGCTGCATCTGATGGAAAAAACCTCACTGGATTGAGCTCTGAACATGATTGAGAATGGGCCGGTCTGGATTTACTTATTGTTTTAAGTGAATACTAAGTATTCTCAGGAGATACCCCGGAATTCCAATAATATTGTGGCAAAACCATTTATACTATGGCATATTATAGTATGATATAGTGATTCCAAATGCCTACAACAATACAGGTTAGTGAGAAACTACAGAAAGAGCTTGCAAAGCGTAAAGTGTATGACAAAGAAACTTACGAAGAAGTAATCTGGGATCTCATAGAAGATGCAATGGAACTGGACGAAGAAACGAGGAGAGAAATAGCCAAAGCTCGGCAGGAGATCAAGGAAGGCAAATATCACACCATGGAAGAAGTCAAGAAGGATCTGGGACTTTGACCTATGAAGTGTTTTTTTCAGATCTTGCTCTAAAGCAACTTAGAAAACTTGACCTGGAAATCAGGCAGAGAATAATTGCAACGATCGAACGGATCAGGATAAGACCAGATGAGTATGTCAGGAAACTTGTTGGGGACGATGTATATAGGCTTAGAGTAGGAAATTACAGGGTGATATTGGACCTCGACAAGGAAAAACTGATAATTCTTGTATTAAGAATAGGTCATAGGAGGAACGTTTATGATTCGTAAAATTCTTATCCTTATCGCGTATGATATTAATATTGAATGGGATGACAGAATATGGTTTCATCAACATTTGGCGTCTGCAAAGAGTGTGGTCACGAGATTGTTCTTTTCAATGGTCAATGGAAGCATCATATCACAAGGGCAAAGTTATACCATGTTCCACACTGGCCCACCGGCCATGTGATAACGATGGAATGTAAATGGGAATGCGGGTGTTCAAATCCTGTTCTTGACGACTCCAAGGAAAAGAAGTCAAAAATTGTTCTATTGGACAGTCATCCTGACAAATAGGGGAAAATTCATGCTTCTATAAATTGTTAACAGGATCATGGCCTTGTGAGTGTATACTGGAATGGTAGCGCTTCTTACGGCTTGAGCCGGACCGTATTTCCTTTATTCTGGAAAAATCAACAAAAACATATCAGCCATATTCCAGGTAAGTGAGGCCCTCTTTTTTCTTTCAGTTATAATTCTGCTTATTGGGTAGGTATACAAGATCAAAAAGGACAAAACTAATTAAATATGAATATGGCGGGGACCTTATACAATATAATTGAGTGGACTGGTCGGGATTTGATTAATGTTTCGAAGGAAATACTTCGATTCAATCTCAGACATTCTCACTCGCATTAATCCTACTTCTTTTGGGGTCATTTTAAAGATAATTGGAACCAGTTCTCTTAACACCTAGCTTTTCGTAAATGTGATCTGAGCTAATTATTTCGCCATCACACAGTGAAGCATGGAAAGAGTCAAACACTCCCATTTTTCCGTGATCTATAAGGTGTGCTGCTGCTAATACATTTGACTTGTTCGCACCTATCAGCTCAGCAATGGATAGAACACTAGCAAACATTCCTTCTACAGGAATCCCTTTCCGAACACTAACCAGCGCAAGTTCCACCAAGGTCAGGATAGAAGTATATATATGCCCTTCATAGTCTTCCAATACTTTGATTGCCCACGAGTTCAGCCTATCATCGGAATTCGCAATTGCGATGAAGAAATCTGTATCCGCGTATGGCATTTATCTTCTTTCCTTGCGTCTTCTACTGTTCCTTTCTGCGACTTCCTTCTCAGCTTCTTTTTCAGCCAGCACCCCAATATCTCTTGCCGTCAACTTACCAATTTCCAGTTCTTTGCCCCATTTTCTGAGCTCTGTAACAGGATCTTTTGGCCTGGGAATTAGCACGATCTCACCTAATAATTTTACTATAAAGAATCTATCCCCGTATTGTTTTATTGCCTCTTTGCCTATATTAATTCGTCCCTTTTCGTCCATTCTAGCTTCTTCAATCATTTTGTACAAGTATTGAATATAATCTAATTAAGTTTGTGGGAATTTATTTATATTTGAGGTAATTGTGTATATAGCATCCCACTACCACAATTTAGAAAAATCTAATAGGCAACCTGAAATCATAAACTTGAAGGAAAGTTTGAATACCAACAGAGAGAAAAATAGAACATGGAGAATAATTGTGAATCACTATCAAAAACCTGCAGATGAAAATTTAGAATTAAGATTGTAGTGGGTTTTTGAACCATGCTGAGATTGCTTCGTTTTCACCCCTGAAAATATTTCCTCTTATGACACCCCCCCTTTCCAATGTTTTTGTATATAAATAGATGCTCTTGTTTTGAAGGGTAACATTCATCGGCGGAATGAAACCTCTGGAATCTCTGAATCTTTTGAAAAATTGATCGTAACCGACAGTTACATCCACAATTTCATTTTTCTCTACTTTATATAGAGGTTCCATTTTTTTATCGTAGAAATGCATTAAATTTCCATTTACGCTCAAATACCCTTCGTGCTTATGGAGAGGTTTTCCTATAGGCTGTGAGGTGTGAGCTGAAACCCACCTTTCAAATCCATTGATACTCTCAAACTCGTCTGAAAATAACCATAACGCTTCCAGTAGAAGACCTTTTGATTTAATGATATTTTCTATATATCTGCTCCTAGGAATGTCGCCCCTCTCTAAGTCTATGAGCTTCACTATATTTTCATCAAGAGATATACTTATTTTCTGTGTCATGCTTCTTCAACATTTGATATGTTTTTTTCATATTAATACTTTTACTACTAGTAGGAATATTAATACCCTAAGTATATCTAAAAATCCCGTTCTAAAAAGGTTATTCTACAAAAACATTTATTCGTGGGATAGCCATTTTACTGCATGAGTAGCCTTCTCGACCATGCCCTGATGGAGAAATATATAATTAATGCAATCAAAGATCCAGTTGCATTGAAAAATAGAGGTAAATGCGAAAATATCAGATAAACTCAAGATTGTGCCGTATTATATTAGGCATTGGATGATTCCACCTGAAATTAAATAACTTATTCGAAATCCTCTTAATCGAATCCGAATTGATCACCTTTTATTTAAGCGAATACAAGAATATAATGAGCCATATGCTACTAATCCAACCAAGAGTAAACATCGGACCTTTTTGATATTTTCGCAACCTTGATTGACACTCCTTCTGTAAAGAATATAATTCTATAATCGCCTACTCTTAACCTATAATAGTTCCTCTTTGTTACTGAGAGTTTCTTTACGTCTAGCCTGCCTGATCTGTTGCTTGGATCTTCTGTTAATTCCATCATTTTTTCCTTTATTCTAGACTGCAAGTTTTGTTCTAATGCTTTCAGCTCCTTGGCAGCAGTCTGAGAAACAAGTACTTCATAACTGCTCAAGCGGTATGAACTCCTCGTGATCGGATATTCTATCGAGTTCGTTGAAGAAAGCTACCTTTTGCGCGATTTCCAGGAGTTTTTGAATTACTTCATCATAAGTCTGACCCTTGCTCCCTATCTTCTTAAGCTTCTCTCTGGTCTCCCTAGAAATTTGTATAGTAGTCCCATTCATGATGCGTATATATCATAGGAGCATATAATTATTATCTATCACCATAGGTAACATACAATGACACTTAAATTATCATGGAGCAATTAAACTGGAGAAACTTTGAATCATTTTTGTAGTGGTATTTTTGAAGATTCGTGCCAAATGAGATAATTAAACTCTTTCCTCAGCAGTATCTAAAAATTAATTGGTAAGGATGCCCGTTCAGTATTGGAGTCTTCTGTCGCGCACCATAATAGTAAATTTTTTATGTTTTTACCAGAACATTACGACAGCTTTCCCTCCGTAAGTTGGAAGGTTATGGTAGCTGATAGCCTAATGTTCAACAAAAGTCAAAAGATTAGGAATTTATCCCTACCCTTCTAATCATATTATCATATCTACTGCGGTTTAAGGAATCAATTCATGCAAGATAAATCAAAAAGGACCCCTGAATTTAAACTTATAATCATTACATCTTCATGATCAAACGGAGATGTACGCAATCGGGAGGAAGATGACTGACGACGATCTTAACAGGCTTATAAGAAGCCTTGAAAGGGGCACAAGGTTTCTGAAGAAGCTTCTTTTCATAAGATACAGATATGATGGCGACTCTGTCGAGACTGCTGCAGGAAGGATCGGAATAACAAAGATGATGGACTATTTATGGCAGAAGAAATGGAATGAGGAAGGATACAAGGGCCTTATACCGAGATATGCAAGGAAAGGCCCTTCAAAGATGTCACCTGATCAGAATGCCGCATTGAAGGAGATACTTAAGAATGGACAGTACACAACAGCACAGGTCAGAGATATTATAAGAAAGGAATATGGAATAGAATATACAATGAAGCAGGTATGGGTCATACTGAAGAATATGGACATGCGACATGCTAAGCCTTATCCACACGTCAAGATAAAACCTGAGGATAGAGAAAACATTCTAAAAAACTCAGGTAAAGTATCCATGGATGAAACCGTAATCGGCTTCCTCGACGAAAATGCGCCTCAGACAACAGCCAATACTGTGAGGCTATGATCATTCAGCAAGCCAGAGATCATCAAAGATACTTCAAAATACAGGGCTAACACATTCGGTTTCTACGCAATCAACGGAAAAAGTCTGGCGAATTTCAAGGATCATTCGAAGAAGGAAAACGTCACTTCTTTCATAATGGAGATAAGAGATAAGTATTCCGAAAAGGAGATCCTCATAATACTGGACAATTTCAGATCACATCATTCAGGGATCATTTTGAAAACTGCGGAATTGCTGAATATCAAACTGATATTCCTGCCCCTGTATTCTCCTGATCTCAATCCCATAGAATTCATCTGGAAGAGCGTCAAGAGAGCTGTATCCATTACATCAATAGATTCCGAAGAGAAACTGAAAGTTACCAAAAAAGTTTCCTGGAATTATCAGGAAAGCTGACATTTGCAAAAAGATGGGCAGAGAAATTCTTAAACAAAGTATAGTGATGTAAGTAATTAACTATAATTCCAATCCTGCTTATATAACTTACATTTTCCATAATGTTTAATAACTATTGCTACCTATTGTTACCTATGGTAACAACAGTTCAAATTGATAATGAACTCAAAGAGAGGCTTAACCACTTAAAAATACATCCAAGAGAATCTT
>JAKBGP010000100.1:0-2064 GCA_021833045.1 Thermoplasmata archaeon | reverse complement strand
AGCAGGGAATCACTGATAGAAACACTCGACATTCTTTCTGACCCGGAAATAATGAGGGGAATTGCTCGAGGACTTGAAGACATTAAGGCAGGAAATACAAAGCCTCTCGATCAAATCGGCAGGGAGCTTGAATAGTATTGTCGTTTGTCATCGTCCTCACAGCGGAATCTGAGGAGTTTATCAAGAAATGTGACAAGGTAATAAGGAACAGGATAATCAAATCCCTTCGCAAACTTGAAAACGAACCCGAGAGCGGAAAACCTCTGACCTCAATACTTACGGGGCTCTGGAGTCTTAGAATAGGGGACTACAGGGCAATTTATCAAATAAAGAATAGTGAACTAATAGTTGTAGTTATCAAGATTGGACATAGAAAGAACGTTTATTGATAACTGGTTAGAATGGGAGTGCTTGAATTTGATAATAATTTTTGAGAATACGTTAACTCGTGTCTTTTGGAGTAAAATTCTTATCATTATCGCGTATAGGATTAATGAGTGACGAAAATGACTATGACAAGTGAATCCCGCGATCACAGGTCATGGGTAACTTCACATACTGAATGCCCAAACTGCCACTACAAGTTCAATTTCAGACATTCCAAGTGGGGTTCTGCAAGTGCTGTAAGGGTTGGACCAAACTGGACATTCATCTGCCCAAATTGCAGGAATAAGCAGACTTTTCTCATAAAAAAGGGAGAAGAAGATGGTTTGCCTTTGATTATGGATCAGTCTTTATCGCCTTTCCTCACTGGTGCACTATTTGGGACAATTACTTTAATTATAGTAATGGTTGCACTTTATTTTGCGACATCTAAAAACACAAGTTCTGGAGTGTTCATTTACGGTTTCGTAATTTCTCTCATTGTCTATTTAGTGTATATGATATACATTGGATTTATTTCAAGATCTTCTGCAAGATCCCACATAATGAGCCAGATTCAGAGATAGGTACTTTGTATTTCAAAGATACCCTTTACACATAACTACAAGCAAAAAATGTGGAAAGTTGTTTATTGGCATTAGACTTAAGAGGGTATCAGAATTTATCTGGCTAACCTTTTATAATCAATGGTTCCTGTATAGATACCTGTCAACAGAACAATTTTTTCTCATTCATCTGGAACCTGGAAAATTAGAATGAAGCGGTTGGTATTTTATTAATGTTTTAAGCGAATACATGAATATAATGGGTTAAACACTACTAATCCAACCAGGAGTAAACATCGGATCTTTTTGATATTTTCACAACCTTGATTGTCACACCCTCTGTAAAGAATATAATTCTATAATCGCCTACTCTTAACCTATAACAGTCTCTCTTTGTTGCTGTGAGTTTTTTTACGTCTAGCCGACCTGATCTGCTGCTTGGATCTTCTTCTAACTCCATCAGGTTTTCCTTTATTCTTGACCGCAAGTTTTGTTCTAACGCTTTCAACTCCTTGGCAGCAGTCTGAGATACAAGTACTTCATAACTGGTCAAGCGGTATAAACTCCTCGTGATCGGATATTCTATCGAGTTCGTTGAAGAACGCCACCTTTTGCGCGATTTCCAAGAGTTTTCGAATTACCTCATCATAAGTCTGACCCTTGCTCCCTATCTTCTTGAGATTTTCTCTTGTTTCCTTGGAGATTTGTATAGTAGTTCCATTCATTATGCGTAAATATTATAGTAGCATATAATCATTGTCTATTACTATGGATAACATATAACAACGCTTAATCTATCATGTTGCAATTAAACCAGAGAAACCTGCAATCATTCATGTAATGGCATTTTTGAAGGTTCTTGCAAAGCGAGATAAATGCATTCTTTCCCCAGGTGCATCGGAAACGTAATTGGAAAAAGAAGTCTGTTTGGTATCAAATTCTACTGTTAGGCATGGTAATAGTCTCTTTTTATGGTTTTATCAGAACATCACAAGAGATTAGGTTCTGTGAAATGTTGAAGAGACTGGATAAATCTTAACGTTGAGTTTGTAATATGGATATGAGAAGTTAAGAGATTCATTCCATATATAATTATATACTTCATATGCATAGTTGCATGAATAATGGATAGATA
>JAKBGP010000099.1 GCA_021833045.1 Thermoplasmata archaeon | reverse complement strand
CTGTTGCTTTCTTTTCCCGATTTTAAGTTGGGGGCCCGGCTCCATATCATCAGATATGTGTATGCGTTATAACGCTTGTGCTGTTTTATTTTTATTCACATCAAATTTATAAACGGATTAAGGGCTATGAATGATCTTCGGAGTGTAATTAGTCGTCCGATTCGGTGAGAAATACCTTAGGGTTGAGATTTCAGGTATAGGATGAGAGATAAACATACCATTGTATCCTAGGATGATGATGTCGAAACTGAAGGATCAGGTTAACCTCAATTAGACACGTCAAAAGTATTTCTAAATATATTCACTCTGGAGAAAGGATAAAACATCCTCCTCCCCAGACAACTGCTTTATTTTGTCCCCACTCCACCACCTTTCCATTTTTATTGGTATATGGATTTGGTGGAATGAGATTCTTTTCTAGTTTAGCATTCCCCTTATGCTTATTTAATTCAATTTCTAGTTGGTTGTATCTTTCATGTATCTCTTTTTTCATTTCGGACAGATCTGTTTGTTCGCCATATATTTCGCTATAGAATGCAAAAATTCCCATATTGCATATTATTTCGCCATCTTCCTCTGGTTCTACTGCGGAAGCCACTCTTTGAAAATCTTTGATTACCCTTTCATCAACTTTGTGAACTCTATGTTTAACTTCAATTACAGCATAGGGTAACGCTTTACTATCTCGAACAACAATGTCATACCTTCCATTTGGTTTCCAGTTTTCTAATTTTTTTCCAGTTGGAGGCGCTTGTAAATCTCCATGATTCTCTTCTAAAAATATAGAGGCATCATCTAATTGTTTAAGCTCGTTTGCAATGCTAACGGTCAGGAAATACTCAGGACCGTTACCCAATTGCACATACCCTTTTGTAAGTTTGATATATTCTCCCGTAGCCTTCTCAATACCAGCTATCACGCAATCAACAATTTTTTTATTTAAAAAATTATTCATAAAAGTAAACAACCTATCTGTTAAAAATTTATCGTTTTAGAGTACAGGTCATAAATTATAATTTACAATAAACCTGTGTTTACAATAATCACTTTTGGAAAAGTATACTTATTATGTTCATTGAAAAACTTAAAATGATAACATGTCAAAATAGACATTTTGTCATGTTATGAATCCTGCTCGAGCTGTTTGTTTATATACTCTTACCATCAAACTATAAGAGAACTCTCATGACACTAAACATAAACCTATTTAAAGAGTAGAATAATGTCATGTTATGAGTTCTTTGGTTCCAAGGAACATGATGATCCAATCTGGTGGGAGATCTCTTTCCCTGGATTTTTTCTCAGATGAAGAAGTTGAGAAGATCTTTCATGAGATCTCTGAAAAGATTCATATCGATACAAGGAGATCTGAAAAACATAAGAGATATTTTCTCCTGGTTGAATTCCTTTACAGGACTGGTGGAAGAATAGATGAAGTTCTCACGGTTAAGCCATCAGATGTAAATCTGGCCACAAATTCGATCAGATTGAAAACGCTGAAGCAGGGGAAGGATAAGAAAACAGGCATACAGAGAGAGAAATACAGGATAATCCCGTTGCATGCAGATCTAAGGGATGCTTATATGCAATATCTCCTGGACATGAACATTTCAACCAGATCTGAAGATCTTCTGTTTCCACTATCAAGACAGGTGATAGATCTGTATCTGAAGAAGATGCAGGATAAACTGGGGTTTAAGGTCCATGCACACAAGTTCAGGCATACTTTTGCTGTTAAGGCCATAATGGATAATGTTCCCCTGAATGTCTTGCAGCAGTGGCTGGGACACTCTTCTGTCTTTACTACCTCAATATATACGCAGATAACAGGCATGGATACCTCTGAGTTTATGGGAAGGGTGAGGTGACGTTGAATGTTGATGAACGCACTCTAGTAGCAGACGTAAAGAGTTATATTGATACTCTTGATGGTTTCAGGGCTGAGGTGGAGGAGCATGCCGAGAAAGTAAAGAGAATGGATCTTACCATATATCATGGAAAAAAGCTAATATGCATTGCAGAGTTTAAAAGACCGACAACCATAGAAGGTGCAACGCCAAGGAATGTTGATGTTGTCAAGGATGCTTATTTTAAGTCCAGCAGTAAGAGTCCTCCACCAAGGTTTTTCGTAACATCAAATTTTAATGAGACCATAGTATGGGATAACTACGATACTAGCAAACCTGTAATGGCTAGGGATATATACACAGTATATCTTGAAAAAAAGATCAAGAAAGATGAGGATTTCAATGTAGACGAGGTCAAGGAAGACATACAGGAGAAGATGCAAGAACTTACTATATATATAAATGATCTCGCGGAGGGTGTGAAGAAGGCTTATTATAAGCCGCTAGGAGAGAGTTTCATATTAGGATTGAATGCACATTTGGGTAGCGCTGCAGCTGTTGTAAAGAAACATGTACCAAATAATATTCTTCAAAAATGGTGGAGAGATCAAAGCTATATGCCGAAAATCAGTTTTGATGAATATGATAGAGAGAAGATAGCAAAGTATAGCCTGTATGTCCTTGCAAACAAAATTGTCTTCTATTATGTTCTCAGGAGAATGTTCCCTACAATAATAGAAATAAGTGGTAAGAAAGAAACCATTGCAACCCTTAAAGAAGAGTTAGATTTCTGCTTTGATATGGCCAGAAATGTTTCTGGAGACTACAAAACAGTTTTCGAGGAGAGTGAAGCAGACCTTATCCCCTTTGGAAATGATGAAAATATAGATTCGGTAAGAGCTCTTGTCAGATTCCTAGAAGAATACGATTTTACGAAACTGTCTCAGGACATTCTCGGGAATATATATGATAAGCTCATTAGCCCAGAGGAAAGACATGCGAATGGTCAGTACTATACACCGATTTCAGTTGTCGATCTCATAAACGCCTTAACGATAAAGAAAGCAGATGCAAGGGTCATGGATCCTGCTTGTGGCTCCGGCACATTCCTTGCAAGGGCCTTCGATTTGAAATTAAAGCTCTATGGGAATGATAATGAAGCAACAAAGGAAGCTGTGACGGTGGATTTATTCGGTTGCGATATAGCACCGTATCCTGCTCATCTCGCAACTGTTGCTCTTGCATCAAAGCTTCTAATGTATAATCCTAATGCATATCCGAACATACTGAAGAAAGACTTTCTTAAACTGGAGATAAGCAACGTAATACCGACACTGAGGACTGAACTTGTGGAGGAAATCGAAAACGAGACTAAATCCCTGAGCGGCGTATCTAAAAAAGTAACATTTAAACCGATAGACGCATTTGTAGGGAACCTGCCATACATCAGACAAGAGGAAATCCAGAACAAGGAGGAGGAACGGGAAAGGGTAAAGAAATTTTTGAAGGAAAATGGATTTTCGAATAGAATCAAAGACGATGAAGAATACCTGTTCATGCCTGATAATAGTGCTGATTTTCATATATATTTTTGGTACTACTTAATGCCATTCCTCAAAGAGGGTTCTAGGGTTGGTTTCCTCACCTCTGATACATGGATGAATGTAGAATATGGACATGGCTTCAAGAAGTTTTTGAACAGATACTTTAAGATAAAATATATCATAGATTCATCAGTGGAAAGATGGTTTGAGGATGCATTGGTGAACACTTCGATAACGATTCTAGAAAGGACGGATAGCGAAAAAGACAGGCAAAATAATAAAATAAAGTTCATGAGAATAACTAAAAAGATATCAGACATTGTCAGTACCATCGACGATGCAATAGGAATCGCTGAAAACATAGAGAAAGGAAAGGAAATGGAAGGAATTATCAATGTAAGGGAAATTGAACAAGGATCTCTCGACTTCGATGATGTGATGAAGAGTAAGTTATTTCCGTATTTGAGAGGGCCACATGAGTTCTTTGAAATCACCGAAAACAAGAACATGATGCCTTTAGAAAAAATAATGAATGTTCAATTTGGCATTAAAACTGGGGCAAATAAATTTTTTTATGTCACTGATGTTACAGACAAATACAATGACGAGCAACTTAAAAATCTCTTTGGTATCCTTAAAGGAGGGAAAAACAAAACAAGAGTAATCAGGGACGGAGAAAAAGTAGAGCACCTTATGGAGAGAGAATATTTATTTCCAATCATAAAAGGTCCTAAAGAATTTACCGTACCCGGGAAGCTGATTTTCAATTACAAAACTAAAAAGTCAGTGTTTCTAGTAACTGAAAATGATAATGCCAACTTAAAAAAGTACGCCTCAAAGTATATCGAATATGGAGAAAAGAATCCTCATGGAGAACCATATTCAGAGAGAAAAACATGTAGGTCTCACAAACCCTGGTGGAAACTTTCTCCCGTAGTGATCCCAGACATGGCGTTTCCTGCCCAATTGGAAGAAACCTTCATCTTTCCAAAAGTTAGTAATTATTTAGATGCAAAGTTATATCTTATGAATCTGCGAGAAGATTATAAATCTGACTTGATATCTGTATACTCATTCCTGAATTCATCACTTTCTTATTTGTATCCAGATCTCCTTGGAAGAAACTATGGTGGCGGGAGCACAGATTTCAAAGTATATGAAACTCAACAACTTCCTATACCAAAGCCAGAAGCAATGAAGCAGTATTATCAAGAGCTCAAAGTTATAATGGATAGAATGGAAAATAGGAAGGTAGGTTCCGTGTTCGAAGAGATATGGAATATGAATGGCGAATTCAGCCTTCGTTTTGTTCAAGAGGATCGCTTGGAACTTGACAGAACAATATTAAAAGCCCTCGGTTTCAAAAATCCAGATAAATTCCTTATGTTGTATTATCCAAGTGTTGTCAGACTCGTAAGAGAAAGACTGGATAGAGCAAAAAGCATCAAACCCACCAATAAGAAGGATAAAGCATCACTATCAAAAGTAGCTGATGAAATAATCGAGAAACTCAATGTTAAAGAATTTCCTCAAAACTACTTGACTAAATCAATATCGACCATTACGATAGTGAAAGGAGCGAACATATCTCACGGAATGGATCTAATTGGGCCGTATGTATCTATTGATGGAATTAAAGAATATTATGATAGCAAAGAAATTGCGAGATATGTATTTTATTGTGCTAAAAGAGGCATAGAAAGTGTTCCAGTCCCTGAAGAACTAAAATCAACGCTTAAAGAATTTGAGAAAGATCTAAAAGCATGGAAGAAACTCATAGAGAAGGAAATTGACTGTATCACAGATGATAACAAATATAAAGAAAAATTGCTAAGCCTTTGTGCAAAGAAATTGAATTACTCGATGCTTGAGGGAGCTTCGGAATAAAGTATGGAGCATAATTTTTCACTTTTTATCAATCGCTCTGCTCTTGGCCCATTTAGTAAGTTGCATTGTACGTAATAATGGATAAGCCTCAGGCACAATTTTTTTAAAGATATCTTTTTCTATTTCTTCGTAGACTTCTCTAATAAATGGACCAAGATTCTTGACCTCAATTCCTTCCAGCATTTTGATTTCACTTTGTTCTTTGCTTTGCCCAAGTATGTATATTTTCCTAACTTCTTTGAATTTAAACGGAAATAATTTTTTATAATCAAGATCGACAGGAAATTTCTTTTCCGCCATCTTTGATTCGTCCTCTTTACTTTTAGCATCCATTGAGCATTCTATGTGAAGCATTTCCTCGACTTCTGGATTATATGCTAAAATATCTATTTCTCCTTTATATCCTCCAGTTTGAAGCTTATTGAATCTTACATTCGATTTTATAAAGTAACCCTTATACTCATAATATTCCCTAACTAACTCTTCAAGTACGTTAAAACTCATGTTTGTCTAAAGCCTTGTGAATATTTAATATTATCTTTTTATTGAATATCTGTTATCTTATCATCGCATGACAGAGTAAATAGGAAATATTTACATTTAACACTTAACTCCATCTTTTCAGGTTTTTTAGCTTACTATCACACTTTATAAACTGACGAATCCTTTAATCTTCATTTATCCTTGTAATGGATAGGGATGTACAGCTGCTTCTGTTTCCTTGGGTCTGAGTTCCATTGCCTGTTCAAAAGTATTGGAATAGAGGAATTTGTCTGCAAGAGCTTTGTAAGGTACCCAGGTCCCAGCAAAGCCCAAGACTCTTCTAGCATCTGCGATCATCTCAAGCTTCTCTGGAGTCCAGAGTGGTGATACATATCCACTTCTTGTCAATGAATCAAGAGGAATGAACCTCATTGGATATACCGATGCCCCCCATGTCATAAGATTCTTCAATCTCAAGAGAAAATCTTCTGGTGTATCTCCCTTTTTATGTTGCTTATCCCAGAAGTTGTAAAGCATGTAGAAAATTAGATTTTTCTTTTTGTATCCTGCATTTCCAAGAAGATCGATAGCTTTCTTAATATAAGGTCCTTCCCATGGCCAGTCATAGGCCATATGTATGCTTTTGGACTTGACATCCGCGAGGAGGCCTGCGGTCTCTTCATCCATTAACCTAGCATCGAGGCCTTGGTTGAAATCAGCCTCAATCCCGTGGTCAATAAGTTCCTTAAGCATTGACTTTGCATAGGGAGATGCAAGGAAGTTGTTGTCCCATATTGTTACCTTTTTGTGGGAAGAACTCATCAAACTTAGAATGGAAGGTTTTTCATCCCTCATCCCTCCTTCGACTCTTGGTACGACACAGAACTGGCATTTTCTTATGCACCCTCTAGATGTAAATACGATGGATTTGTCCCAATCCCTCCATTTATCAACCTGTCTTAGTAGGTGGTAAGCTGGAAGCATATTTTCAGCTTCCTTATGAAGACCTATGTGTATATTAACAAAGGGATAGGCATTCTTTATATTTTGCGGCATCAAAGTTGCATATATTCCTCCAACATAAATTGAAACATTTGGGAATTGTTGATGATAAAACTGAATAGATTCATGAACTGGTTTCCAGGAGTATGTAAAAAGTGAGGTGATATAAATTTTTGTAGGATTAAAATCAATAGAGTCCGTTAAACCTCTCACAAGCCTTACATCACTCCAGTTTCTCTCTTCAAACCTTCCAAGCTTTAACAACCCTAGAGGTGGGTATTTAGAATAGTAATCGGGCTCAACTAAAAGCACCCTATTTTTGCTTGGGATCCCCATGGATCCAAAACCTTACAAAATATTTAAAGGATCCGATTTAAGACGTTTTCTAATATCCCGGTAATTATTCGCAACTGGTAGATCAAAAAGCCGAATTCGTCTCTTTTTTACAGAAATCTGTCAGAATAGGGGTGGTTGATCCTTGATTTATCCCTTTCTTATTATTTTTCTCCCTGTTTTTTATTATTTTTCCATAGCTTACGCTATCTTACCCTGCTTCTTCAGTGTGATCATGGTGA
>JAKBGP010000098.1 GCA_021833045.1 Thermoplasmata archaeon | reverse complement strand
GTAATAATATAATCTTACGTTATTCTGGCTTGCAGGGCTTGTGGTCTAGCGGTTATGACGTCGCTCTCACACAGCGGAGGTCACCGGTTCAAATCCGGTCAAGCCCATTGAAACTATTAAGCGAATACTTTAGATTGTTTTTATGGTTATTATTATGACCTATGTCGCCAAGTATGAGGATTGCTGCAGGACCCATACATAAATAGATGGTTCGAAAACCTAAGGGCAAAGTCTATCCTTACAGCAACTGTCTATCGGAGGATGCTTGGGTATTACTGTGAGCTTACCGATGGAACACCTCAGAAAATCATAAGAGATGCCGGGGAAACTCCAGTTGAATTCAGGAACAACTTTTCAGACTTCATAAGAGACCTTGAGAAGAAGGGAAAAGCAGGGTCTTATCTGGCCAGGTACAAGAGAGTTTTGCGTTCATGGACAAGGTTTCACAATATAGACGTAAAACTTGACATGAACATTGCAGCAGAAAATGAGTCTCCCACTCTCGTCCATGAAAGAGTGTCCAGTAAAGATGAACTGGGCAAGAATATGAGAAAAGCATCTCCACGTGGAAGGGTGGTCATTTCAATGATGGCATTTACATAGTATTTTACGAAGCACTTAGTAAAGAGGGCCCTTTTCGTCTTTTTACCGATGGTGACAAAACTATTATTGGAGACCAAAATTTGAGGAGAAAAGAAACATAATAACGGACCCCGGGAAGATCATCGGAATTTTGTTAAGAGATAAAGAAAAGGATTCATCAGATAAAAAAATAGAATACGTGGATCTAGTGGATCGCTTGAAGATACTAAGAGAGGAGACCATTAATTCTGCGGAAAGCGATGGAGTCAACAGATCATCAACGTCAACCATTCCAAATCTTTCCAAAAGAGGAAAAGAAATTTACTCAAGGATAAGTGAAGCAGGTGAGGAACTAGCTTTATTATTTAGGGAGGTCGCATCTAAAGAAATACTCGTCAAATAATTATTCAAGGCAATAAGACATGCTAATTTCATAGAGAAGGCAAGAAAACTTATCCACTCGCAATCTGAAAAACCAGAGCCAGAATCTCGGAAGAAATTGGTGCTTAAGCATGTTTATTGGTGTCTGTTATCTTCGTTCTAGTGAGATAAGAAGTTATCGAGAATGTTAAAAAAGATCAACAGTGACTTAATCTTTTGTCAATGATGCATCAATTATGATAAAGATGTCATCAAATATAACTACGAATATAATTAACAGAAGACTTCAAATTTGGTTTTCAGCAACATAGTGACATAGATAGAAATAAATGCAATTGAATATATAACAGTTCAATGAGCAACGTAAAACCAGCCCACGAGGAACCAATTGCCATCGTTAAAGAATGCTATAATGCAAAAACCGTACTACCAGAATTTCAGAGAAGCTTTGTCTGGGCTAATTCTGACATACAAGATTTATTGGTTTCTATATTAAATGACTATTTTATAGGGACTTTCTTATTCCTCAGAAGAGGAAAAGAATTTGAATTTAAGTTGCGCTACATAGAAGGTCTTGAAGAATTGAGACCGTCTCTTCCCAAGGAAGTGGATGAGAGTCATTCAGAAAAAGCTGTTCTAGATGGGCAGCAAAGAATCACAGCCCTGTTTTATGTTCTATATAACCCCCCCGTAATTTCTCCAAAAGGTGCCTCATATCCCCATAGATATTTTGTAAAATTAAGTAAGCACTTGATCGCATCAACTTCCCAAGATTGGGATACCTCTGACATATTTGCCATTTCAGAGCGTGACGCGAGAAAGAACATAGAATTGGACCTAGGAGAAGGCAAAATGAAATATTCATTTGGAGAACTTATTGAATGTCACGGAAGCTTTAGTGAGGTCCTTGAAAAGAATTGGTTCAAGGAATACTGTTTCAAAGAACAACTTATTCCATTTGCTTTCCTAAAAGATAGGGATTCACTTTCATCATGGTTGGGAGATTACGTTGGATTTGCACTTGATTCAGGAAAAGAGTATAAATCAGCAGATAAAGAACGAAAGACCATCGAGTCCTTATTCAGTAAGTGGTTTAACTTCGAAATCCCAGTTTTGACCTTGGAAAACAAGTCATTTGCTGAAGTTGCGGAAATATTTGAGAGGATAAATAGAACTGGGGTTCAACTCTCTGTATTCGCGCTTGCAACGGCGGTATTTTACAAACAAGGTATAAAACTAAGAGATTTATGGGAAAATTATTACAACAATGATGAAAATGAAATCACAAATTTTTGTTCTCTAGACAATGAAGAATATCCCAAGTTCATTCTTCAAATCATTGCCTTACTTAAAGGAAAGGATGTAAAAAAGAATGTTCTGATAAACCCAAAAGTGTTCAAATTCAATGCCACAGATTGGAAAGAAGCATGTTCTTTGCTAGATAAAGCGTTCAAGAGGGTTAAGAATACGGTAACGGGTTATGGTGTATTTAAATCAGAGTACCTTCCATACAAAACAATCCTCGTTAGCCTAGCTGCCCTTTTGAAGAATGTGAGAAATGCAGATGATTTTTATAAGATCGATACCTGGTACTGGAGTTGTGTTGTGACAGGCAGATATGCTGGTTCAAGTGACACAGCGATCAAACAAGATTTTGACGATGTATCTGAATGGCTCTCTAATGATAGCAAAAAACCCGCAGTAGTTCTAAACGCACAAGCAGGAATAGACAATCTGAACTTTAGAAAGGTCATGCAAGGTGGCTTATACAAAGCTATACTAACAGTAATTGCTCATAAGGGCCCAAAAGATTTCTACACCGGACAATCAGTTGAATTGAGTACCTTGAATGACCACCACATATTTCCCAAGAAGTCTGGTTTAGCAATAGAAGATGAAAATTCCATACTCAATAGAACTTTGATCTCAGATATTACCAATAAGTCTATTTTGAACAAGAAACCATCCTCGTATCTTGGGGAAATGAAGTCTAGACTTGGAAATGGTAGGATGATTTCAGAGACATTGGATAGCCACCTGATCAATAACGACGCCCAACTTTACTTAAGTGATGACAAATACACTGAATTTCTTATCGCCAGAGAAAACTCAATTAAAAGTGAATTGAAAGCCTTAATCTTTAGGACCGATTGACTCTTAAATGCAAGAATTTTGAGGCTATCATACCATTGCCTCTGCATTTTTACAAAAATATCGGTCGAGTTCTGCGATCGGTGAAATTAATTAAATTTTAGAGTTGTCAATACCTCTCCCGTCATCATAAGGCCCTCCAATACATTTATCTTTATCTTTTCGAAGTCGTCTTTGCTTGGTTTAGCACCCAGTGACTTTATGACGGCCTTCAACTTTTCTTCGAAGCTGTTAGAGATGAATTTTCTACTCTCTGCTTTAGAGGCTGAAAATTTCCTATAAAATTCTAAAGAGTATGCGGAGATACGTTCTATTTGGAATATTTTCTTGAAGTTTTTGTCGAATGCTCTATCTTCTAGGGACTTCTTGATTCTTTGATTTCTTATGATGGTTGAAATTTTGTTATCATTGATATTATCTAGACCAGATGCCATGTCCACAAAGTCTGACACAACTCTAATGAGGGACTCAGTTTTATTTTCGTCATCATATTCCATGGATGCTATAATACTAAACCTTTGAAATGGCGCATATTTACTCATCAACCCTTTAATGGCTTGGAGAGGATGGTCGTCAGAGATCTCATCACTCTCATCTCCTATTCGAGTGAAAGTATCCCCGGACGGGTTTATACGTATTAAATTAGCATGATATTTTCCTTCCCCGATCACTGGTTCAGTGAACTCCTCTATTGATACAATGTCTTGATTCCTCTTGTATAGCAAACGGCGTCTTACTGCGTGTA
This sequence comes from Thermoplasmata archaeon, assembly GCA_021833045.1. The sequence continues at coordinate 3,564 of JAKBGP010000098.1, read as the reverse complement.
AATATGCTTCGTTGAAATACCTTCCAAATTCTTCGAACCCCAAACCAATAGGTACTAGTCCAATTCTAGTATTATTTCCTATTGCGGGACCTGGAGCTTTCATTATGAGGTTCGACAATTCAGTTCTTTTATATTTTTGGTAGACGGACTTAGCAGAGGTCGGAAGATAATTGTCAACAATCTCTGTCATTATGTCTCCGCCGCCCTTACTGGTTATAATATACGCAGAAAATAATTGCATATCCAGTGATTTTCTTATCAAACTTGTGGTCAACCTCTGGTTAAAGAAAGTTTTGACCCTCTCCTCTTTTTCTTGCATATCCATAATTTTCTTCTCAAGCCTCTCAATTGTGGCTTGCTTTGCCCTGGACATAGTATTCATCATATCTTTCATTCTATTGGCCCGTAAATCTCCGATTCTATTCGGAAGGAGTTTTAACCCGAGATGTTGTCTGAGCAGATTTATATCGTCATAGGTTTGATATTCCTCCTCAAGCACTTTAATGTAAATCTCTCGAAGGTTGGTTCTGATTCCCTCGGACATTAGTTCCTCTCTTCCTCTAATTTCGACAAATTTATATATTATCTTAAGCGCGGTTTCATCCAGCATTGCATTGTTGCAAGATTCTTCGAGAATACCTGACATCGAGAATTTGGTTGCATAGATGGCGGTTGAAGCTATTTTTAATGAGTTGTATGATTTATCATCTTTATTATAGATAGTGTTTGATGTCTTTATTTTGGATAGAAGAACAACCGAAATCTTGCTAAAAAGGTCAAAACTACCAGGATAATCCTTCAGCATAGATACTATCTCCCCGAAGGATGGCCTGTTGGAAGCTTCTAAAATGCCTTCATCTTCCAACTCTAATATAATTTTTATGCTATAATCGTAAATCTGGAAGAACTCATAAAATATGTCTTTTATGCGAGAGATCCCAAACATTCTCTCCTGTTTTAATAATGAAGTTAACATATTTGACAAATTCTTTGGGTCTGTCTCACTGCTTAATTTTATAATCCCATCCCTTATGAGAAAGTTTGATAGCTCGGCGATAATGTCATTCTGTTTGATTAGTCCATACAAATCTACAACTCGCTCACTTTCCGTGTATTCATAATAGAGCAGCAACAAAAAGCTACTATTAATATTTAACATAATGGATACGTAGTCTGCAATATCTTTTTCATAGCGATAATCTTTGTCTGAAAAGCTGCCTTTCGGAATATATTCTGACAGCCTCAGTTTGTTTCCCTTGTCCTTCAAATTTAACTTATAACGTTCTAGAAGACTTGTGAATTCATTCTTGACCTGATTTATTTGTTTTATCTGACTACTCACGTCATCCAGTGCATAGGACAAAGAAAAATTATCAAAGCCTTTGAAGTGGGACAGTAGAAAATCAACATACTTGCTCATCTTCAAAGTTGCTTCATCTGGCTTTACAAAAAAACCATTAAAAACCAACACGCTAACGAATTCTCTGAGAGCTCCATCATTTTTTATCAAGATTCTCCAAGATTCTGCTCTTTTTTCCATATTGGCTTTCTCATCTTGGTAAATCAGAGATATTATAGAGACATCAACTTTCAAAACGTTAGATGCAACTTTAAAGAGTTCAGTTTCGTAACTATCTCTTTGAACAGTGTTCGGTGGATATGACATTATCATTTCTTCGCATTGAACGTCTGAAAAGCCATATCTTTTGAGGCCATCTACAAGAGTTCTTTTATCTTCGAGTAAGGGCCCATAGAACTTCTCATATATCTCAAAGAATCTTTCAATGTTGAAAAATTCCTCAGATGCTACCAATTTGTAAATGGCCCCATACGCCTTTGACCTCAGGTCAAAGCTCCTTAAATCTACATCTATCGTGCTAAGTATGTGACCTATTAATTTATGCAAAAGCTTGTTAGATTTGCTAATCTTTGACCATTCAATAATTGATTGGGATTTGTTTTCCTTTAGGTCAAAATAAGAGAGTCGGATAAATGCGGGGTCGATATGATTAGGGGGTCCCAGTTCTTTGGAAACCACCTCGATAAATTGGTTTTCTGAGTCATCCAAGAGATTCTTCGATTCCAGCATTTCTAACAAGCTGTTGTTTTTATTTAGTCCATATCTAACAATGGAAGTTCTTAGTTCATTCTTAAAAACTCTTTGAAAGGCGTATCTTGCCTTTGTAGTAAAAAGAGCGTTAAATTTAGGAAAAAGTATCCTTGCAGTATCAACTCCAAGCTTATTTTTTTCCAAGAGAGAGGTCGCATATCTTGACAAAATGTCAATATCTATTGTAAAAAGTTTGTTGTTTATTAACTTCTTTCTTATAATATCGAACTTATCCTTTAACGCGGAGTGGAGCTTGTTTTGTATGGAGTTAGCCTTTTTTCTCAAAAAAGAGGTGATGATCTTGGAGATGGAGACTATGGCTACACCAAATAAAATATAATACAAATTTACTGAAGATAGGGACGAGATAATATGAATGCTATACAGATAATATGTTAAAACCACAGAAATGGAGATAATCGTGAAAATATCGATTTTGTCGTAATAACTGTATATCTTGCGTGTAAGATTGCTTAATTCTTCATTTGCTTCTGTCAGAATATTTGTGGTTTCGAGTATCACTGATCCTTTTTCCGAATAGAATTTCTTTGATTCTTCTTTTAAATATTTTAGATAACTATTTAATTCTTTATGCCCCAATTTTGTAGTTGTATCTATGTCTGTGTATATTTCATAAAGATCGGATTTTAATTTGTCAACCTCTGACTCTTGACGTACGATTACATCTTCTGAATTATCTTCGGATAAGGACATCACCTATCATTTATAATTAGTAGCTCAAATTGGATTACAACAATATTAATTTTGTTGGAGATTCTTATAAAACTAAGGCTACCTTGGTCGATGGATATAAAATTCCATATGGCCGTATTTGCTTAAAAAATAAACGCATACGTTCAAGCCCATTTTAAATCAGTTTTTTCCGTTTGGCGAGTGTTCAGTCAACCTTGATGTGGTCCGCCGAACTGGGATAGAAAGCAACATAATCCAGGATTGCCGCGAATTCCTCTGTTGAATCCGCGTACTGCCAGACTGCATCTGCAATAAATTCATTTCCAGTTTTCAGGCTGTAATAGTTTGCTAGACCCTTGTAGGGGCATGCCGTCTCATTTTCTGTGGCAACAAGATATTCACTGGGAATGTCCTGGATAGGTATGTAATAGACAGGGCTGTGGCCAGATTCATGGAGAAGAAGTGCATTGCCGGTCTTTGCCAACGCCTTTCCACCCTTGATTACTTCTACTTCCTTCTCCCCCCCTGTTAACCTTGATCTCATGCCCATTTTCCTGTGGCTGATAACCAGTTCTCCTGAAGTGTTGCCAGCGAGGATGAGCCTAGTTGCTCATGACTTTTATAGGTTGCTGACCATCCAAACATTGGGGCACCTAGCCTTTTTAATAGTTTGATTCAGATTATTGTCCGTGCGCATTTCCAGTACCGTTTCATTCCTTGCATTGGCTGTTGCAGCGTTGATGGTGCTAATTTCTCTTTCA
>JAKBGP010000097.1 GCA_021833045.1 Thermoplasmata archaeon | reverse complement strand
AATTCCCTATAAACAAATCAAAATTTTGAGAATGTCGTAGCTGAGACAATGTAATATGAGCCATTTGCAAGCCTAGTTAAGTGAAACTAAGGCTGCGGATATGTATCCATATGCTTATATGTCAGTCCCTCAAAAGGTTGAAAGTCATTATAAAATAAAGCTATAGGAATTAAATTGCAGAACTTTCCACATACCTTGTCGTTGCACACTTTGGATTTGATTTCAAGGATGACAGCGGTGCTTACATTAAGGGATGGCTCGATAATGCAAGGTCTCATGGAAATGATCTTGGTAAGGAGAATCTTGATCGGGTCATGAACAATGCAAGATGGCTGATAAACGAGATCTCAGAGAAATTGTGAGGAGCAATAATGTCAGGGAACACTAACCGCAAGGCAACATCGAGGAAACCAGCTACTCGAAGAAAATCTGCTTTAACAAAATATGCGGCCAGCAAATTGAACAAAGCGGACAGTTCATTTCACATAAAGCTGAAACATGTCCTTGGCAGTGTTTCTCTGTTAAGCCTTCTTGCTGCCTTTGAGGTGTTTTCTATACCTGCGGCAAATGGGATAATAGATTTGTTCTATTTCAACAGAACCTACGCTGGGGCATTGTGGATATTTATGGCTGCACTGTCAGGCGGAGTTGCTTTCTATCTCTACGGAGAAGAGAAGAAATAATTATATAGAACTAGGGATTGGTTATTATATGGATGTTGAGAATAGGCAAGGTAGGCGAGGGATGAACTCCTACAACATCATTGGACTCATACTGATGGCCTTTGGAGGAATTGGGCTTCTTTGGGTTTTCGGTCTGCTATGATTCAATGGCAACCTAATTTTTCACCAGATTTTACTGATTTTAAACATGTCCTTAGCGGCGTTTCTCTGTTAAGCCTTCTTGCGGCATTTGAAGGGTTTTCTATACCTGCAGGCAGCTGAATTATAGATTTTCTTGACCTTGCACGAATTTCTGCGGCTTTGGTATGGTTTGGTGTCGCCATATCTGCAGGATTCCTTGCACTTATACTGCACAGGGAGGAAATGCAATAATCTTAATATACAAAAATTGGTTAGTGAATTATGTACAACGAGAAAAAAAGATTTGACATAGTAGAAGCGTTGTATTTCGTTGGACTGATGTTCGGTATCAGTTTGATTCTTCTCGGCATAGGGGTAATCTGATTTAAAGTTCGCCGATTTTTTCATCTAATATTAGTGAGGTCTCATTGTCTATGGTCCATTAAGCGTTTAAATCACTCTATATTTTTATTCACAGTTAACTTATAAAAGATTTAAGACACGCTTACCAATCCACAATTGATATTTATATCTTGAAAAATAGTAAATTTTACTTAGTACTAACATAAGAGCAGGTCAGTAATACATTTGATTCATGAAACAGTAAATTAGGATATTTTTCAGCCGTAGAGGAGTAAAATATATATGTAATAGGTTCTATCTATTTATTGATATAAATGAACACGTTTTTGAATGATTTGAAAAGAGCTGTTGATGAATGTGCTAAAACTCTAAGAAAAAATGTAGTAAGCGAAAATTTAGAACGAAGAAATAGGGAGCAGAGGCAGGAGGCTCAATTTGTTTCTGAAGTGTACCACAATTTGAGAAATAATGGGTATGAATCGAAGAGTCTTTTCATGGAGATTTCTTATCCTACTGTTGAGATAGAGGGGGGAAAAAAGATATCTCGCCCTGATTTAGTCTTCGAAAGTGAGGGGTATGAACATATAGTGGAATTTAAGGTGTTTTGGGAGGGGGACATAGAAAAAAATTCTTCAAAGATCAGAGAGATACAAAAAAAATCAACGTTAACAAGATATTACAAAAGAATGTTATTGTATTCTCTCATGCAGGATAAAAAAATAAAGTGCTTATACTTGATTTTTGCATATGACGGACCTTCAAACAGGGAAAATGGAATAGTTTTTAATACTAAAGAGTTTGACAAATCTATCTCGGATTACATCCTGGAACTAAAATCAAGAGAGAAAGAATCTAAACTCCCAATAGAGTTAATAACGGCATAATACGATTTGTCAGATATCACGTCTGCTTATCTTAGACTTTAATATCAATAGAGATCATTTTTAATAAACATGTCAAAACCTACATTTTGTCATGTCATTATCCCTGTCTTTATATATCGAAGGATCAAGAACTATGAAGATCTTCCATTCCATCAGAGTTAAATGTATATAAAAATTGAAGAATTGTCATGTCATGCCTTTACTCGTCCCAAGGAACATGATGATCCAATCTGGCCAGAAATTATCAATTGAATTTTTTTCTGATGAAGATATTGAGAAGATCTTCTATGAGATCTCATGCAAAATGGAAAAGGACTCTTCAAGAATAGAATACCACCAGAGATATTTTCTCCTTGCCAAATTTCTCCTTCGAACTGGCGGAAGGATAGATGAAGTACTGCAGATCAGACCTTCAGATATCAACCTGTCCACAAATACGATCCGTTTAATTACACTGAAACAGGGAAAAGACAAACGTACTGGCCTTGCCAAGGAGAAATATAGAATAATCCCAATGCATCCTGACCTGAGAGATATTTACATGCAGTATCTTCTTCAGAGCAATATTACAAAGGATTCTACAGATCTTTTGTTCCCGATGAAAAGACAGGTCGTAGATCTATATCTCAAGAAGATCCAGACCAAGCTTGGATTCAAAGTTCATGCGCACAAGTTCAGGCATACATTTGCGGTTAAGGCCATAATGGATAATGTTCCCCTCAATGTGTTGCAGCAATGGCTGGGGCATTCCTCGGTATTTACCACAAGCATTTACACTCAAATAACGGGTATGGTTACCTCTGAGTTCATGGGAAGGGTAAGATGAAGAAGTTGTTTGAGGGATAGAAATGACTAATAATGAGGCTTATAAAATTCCTGAAGTAATAGAGTGCGTGGGTTACGAAAGTTTAGGTTCAACTGAAATAAGGTTAGATGGCTTGGATTCATTTCTAGAAAATGCAAAGGAATCCAAGATTGATAAAATATGGTCATGCTATGCACCGTTGTGCAATAAATTCAAGACTGTAGACGGAAAGTTCCCAGATTTTGAAAGAATGAATCCTTATGCTGAGATATTTTTCTTTGTGGTAAACAATGTTATTTATTCAGTGGAATCCCTCGGCTATAGGTCATTGTATGACTATATTAATGCAAAAAACATGGGATTCTTAGATCCTAGCGTTTATAGTCTTATGGCCGAGGTAACAAAAAAATACAAAGTAGAGTCAGTCGCATCACTTTATTACAAAGCAGTAAAAGACGGTTTCAAAAATCTTGAAGATTTTGCTGATTCCTTCAATTTTTACGATGATTATGAATCCTTTTCAACATACCAGGAAGAACATTATTTATCAGCTGAACTGGGATTTAAGAAGAAATATGATTGGGAAAAAGCAGAATCAAAAGGATTCAAAAATGGGATGGAATATTACGATGCCATATCATTAGATATTGACAATGCCTGCGATTATCATGATTACAAAATACTTTTTGAAGAAAGATCAAAATATGGTTTTAGGACACCCTTTGAATTTCATCTATTTCACATAATAAATAGATATACAGGAGAAAAGAGAATTCCTATTAGAAACATTCTAACTATATGGAAAACAGAGTCCTTCTACTATAATGATGAATGGTATTCCATAAAAAAGGAAGACAAATCTGAAGAGAGACTGGAGAAGATATTAACATCAAATAAGAAGTTCTTAAATTTAGGCAAAATAGAGAATGAACCAAAGGAATTAGTGCTTTACCATAATGATATCATCTACGTGGATGGGAGCAATGTTGCATGGAACAACGGATCAAAGAGGAAAGGTGACTTACCTCATTCTGAGAATATTAAAATCGTTGTAGAAGCGCTTAAAAACAAAGGTTTTACAAACGTACTTGCACTGTGTGATAGCAATCTTAATTTCGAGATAGACGATGTTGAGATTTATAATGAATTAGTGACGAATAAAATTCTATATCGTGTTAAGAGTGGAACTGTTGCTGATGAATGGATCCTCAAGTTAAAAGGAAACAAGGATTTATTCATTATTACCAACGACGCTTTTAAAGAATTTAGAAATATGTATAAAAACTTAGATTCACATTTAGTTACATTCCAGGTTGCCGGAAAACAGGCGGTTTTTGACGATAAGATTGAAAGTATTGCAGACATACCAGACAAAAAAAATTTGCTTCCTCCGCTTTGTAGACAAAATCACTAATCCAAAAAAACCATGGATGATGGTAGAGAGGTAAGGAAATATATGCAGCTATGGAGATGATCAAAGGCAGTAATATTTTTTTAATAATGATAAAAAATATCAAAGGTACATATGACCTTCATCTAAAATTCGATAATATCATGTTCTCAAGTGCTATATTCCAAGACAAGAAAGAAATACCCAATAGGGCTGTTCAATGACTTGCTTTAGCAAGTTGATCTGTTGCAGTGCAAGTAAAAAATTTCAGATAAAAGATAACTAGGGGTAGTGATTTGATGAAAGAAGACAGATACCAATATGATGAATCTCTTGAAACGCTAAAGGAGGTCCTTTTTGACACTGATCAAGTTGAAAGTGTAGTGGAAAATGCCTTTACTAAAAATCTTGATATAGACGGAACCTGTGACTATATTACTAGCAAGCTGTTCAAGAAATCAGTCCAAAGGATATATTGTTTTTACAACTTTAGTCCATTAAAAATTAATAATAAAAAATTGAATTTAATGGATGATGATTTTTCCAAGCTGCTTTCCAAACTTCTCAAGATTTACTTTGTTTCATATTCGGAGCATAGGGACCGCGGTAAGTTAATGTTGGATTTGAAAGGACTCGACAATGAATTGGTTTCTTTTTTGAGAAAAAACGCCAAAATGAAAATCAGTTACGATGAAAGTTCTTTCAGCATCGTTTTTAAAAATTTAATATCTAGAATGCTATCTGAAGACCCCGATATTGATTTCTTGAAAGATACGCACATAAAGGATTACAACTCTAAAATTTTAGATCTTATGCGTTCTCTCTTCCTTCAACCCGACTTCCTGAATAAATATGACCAAGTCTACAAACCAATGCTGCACACCAACATGATAGTATTTAATTTCTCGAAATTTTTCAATGCAGCAAAGCTTCTTAGTAAAACGTCAAAGCGATTCACTTTAAAAAGGTTTGAAAACTTATGCGAAACATATTCTTACCTATCGGAATTCTATGCGAAAATTGCGAAATTACTCTATTGCCTGATTTTGATTCAAGAAGACAGGCAAATACCTGATATAAAGCAAATGAAACGTTATACGCTTGGAGAAATATCTCGAAAGATATTAATAGACCCAAATTTCGAGATTCTAGGATTAAAGACACCACAGATTAGAAATGCTATAAATCACGAAACTTATCACTACGATAAAACCAGAAATAGATGCACTTTTGATGATGGGGACCATGATAAACCTGCATTGGTCTTAAGCCCAAATGAATTCGAAAAAGAAACTAAAGAGCTGTTCGCCTTAGTTATTTCGGTTTCAAGGGTTGCGAATTTTAGCACCATTTTTTATTTTCTATTAGTTAAAAACCTATTTGACAAGGTCGAAACTTAGTAGTGATTTAAAATCAGGATTTATTTATAGGACGGTGTTCATAGTTTTCTTCCGCATTGTCCATTCTTTGATATGCCTTTCCACTTTGGCCATCATCATTGTACATCTCTCCGTTCATCTACTTTCATACCAATTCACTTTCGCGCTCCTTAAACTGCTATCATACCTCTCATTCGCCTTTTGCAATGTTCATGCTTATTTCACAAGGAATCATTTTAGCTTGTATCTGCAGTTGCATACTCACATTCACCGTTAGAGCATACAAGTAATTGTAAATTGTCATTAATGAGATCAAACAGCTTCGGCTCGATCTTCTCAATAATCTCTTTTACATCAAGATTCCTGTCTTCCTTGCCTTTCCTGTTGTCTCCTTTGTACACGGCTATTACAATGCCCTTTACTCCGCTTCCATCTTTACTGTTCAAATAATCCGTTAGTTTAAGCAAATCCCCATAAACTCCTGCTTTTGAATTCAATTTTGAAACACCATATTTTGATTTCCGTTTTTTATAATGAATTAGCTTTACTTCTAATACAAAAGTATTGTTAGGATCACCAAGCCACAAATCTATTCTTTTTCTTCCTGTCTTCTCGTTTTTCGTGTTTGGTCTATTCTCCATTGTTAAGTTGTCTTTCACTTTCTCATCAATCAAAATAAGTTCATGGTACAGCAATGCTTTCCATGTTGCTTCATGTTCTCCCCATTTATCATTGTTACGCGTACTCCATTGCTTAATGTACATAGAAACATTTGTGCCAGCCTCTTTTACAAGTTCAAAATATCTATTTTTGTTCTTCAATGTATCTCATCATCTCTTTTAGCAGAATTTCGCTTTTCTTACTATCAATACATAAATTCCTAATTTTGCAAACCGACCGATTGCTAATGCGATATACCCCTTGGAAATAATAATCAACCAGCAAATTCATCACAAAGCATCTACGCTATGACCTTACATAAACCTTCTCAAGGAATCTTTATGCGAATTTTATTTCACAGAAGTATTGCCAAATAATTATTAAAACACGTTTGCGCTATCAACATATTCTGCAGAAAAACGCTTTGATATTACTACAGGACCTCTCTGTAGTGACGCATCTCTTGTAAATAAACTTGATATAAAGTTGGATAAAGAAAAGTCGGCTGAATTGTTTAAGTTGAGGAAATTTACATTTTATAAGAAATAATTTTTCGTAATTTAAGTAATTAATCTCTTATTATTGTAAATTGCATTACGCATAACGATAAGCAATAATTTATATAAAATTTACATAGAAATTAGTAGCATAAGAAATAGTTTTGTAAATTCCTATATACATTTTCTTATTACACAACGAAATGAAAGGTTTTAATGAATTGGTTGATCGATTAAATGAAATCAGCAACCAATGGATCCATTCCAATAGATCACATGATACGGGCATAGGTAAAACTCTTGAAGATTTATTGGGAATAAAAGAAAACAATTTTCCCGGGCCTAATGGGGAGAAAGTGGAATTGAAATCTATAAGAAAGGATTCATCCTCAATGATTACTCTTTTTACAAAGAGCCCTACACCAAGTGAATCGATCAAAAATTTACTAGAAGACTATGGATACCAGAGTGCAACCGATTCTACAAAAAAGAATCTTCATGTTGATCTTTATGGTAATAGAGTAACTGAGATCAAAGGCATTCCTTCCTTAAAGCTCGCCGTTACTCCTGATAGGATTGATATAGTAAATGTAGATGGAAGGAAATATGGTGGCTGGGAATATCAAACGCTTAAGAAATCGTTTGAATCAAAAATGTATAGGGTCTTACTTGTGAAGGCTGATGCAAGGGGGAGTAGAGAC
>JAKBGP010000002.1 GCA_021833045.1 Thermoplasmata archaeon | reverse complement strand
CTCTTTATAGACTCACAAAAGTCTACTCATTTTATTTATTCCAAGCATGTTTCCAAGTTCCATTGCATTTAGAGGGGCATTTCCGTTAGGATGGTTATTAAAAAATATGAAAATTTCATTAAATTGCTTCTCGTATCTCATTATTTCATCCTTTATTTCAAGCAATTCCTTTTGATTGTATGCATAATTGAATTTTTCCATTCCTGATTCTTTTTCTGAAAATGCGGGGTTCCTTCCGTGAAGTCTTATGTAAACGCTTCCTTCATTTGAAATGTTTAACCTCAACGGATTGATATAATTGTCTGTGAAAGCTATACTAAATCCGGCATTTTCAATCAATTTTTGTATTTCAGGGAAATCTTTCTCTTCCAATATCCTTGGCTCGCAGTATATATTGCTTTCATTAAATGTGATTTCTGACATGCTTACGAGATATTCCTCCAGGTTGTGATTTGATATCCATGGTGGCAGTGTGAATAGAAATTTTGATTCCTGATCTCTTTTTCTGGCTGGATTCATTACGTTTTTGATGAACAGATCCATACTCTTTTTCCTGTCACTAATTTCTCCAAAGTGACTTATTGATGAATGGATTTTAATTGATACCTTTATATCTTTATGAATTTTCCGGATTGAATTTTCAAATGTTTCCTTTGGAGGAATTGAGTAATATGTTGAATCTATTTCCAGTGCGTTGAAAAAATTTGTGTAGTAGTTGATTGATGGCCTTGTTCCTTCTGGATAGAATTTGCCCACCCATTCCCTGTATGCCCATCCACATGTTCCAAGAAATATTTTCAAGGATTAAGTTCCCTCATTACTTCCCTGGCAATTATTACTCTCTGAATCTGGTTTGTGCCCTCATATATCTGAGTTATTTTTGCATCTCTCATGTGCCTTTCCGCATCCAGATCTGTTGTGTATCCATATCCCCCGAAGATCTGAAGTGAATCAGTGGCTATCCGGTTTGCTGCATCAGAAGCGTAGAGCTTTGCCATGGAAGATTCCTTTATGCATGGTTCATGTTTGTCCCATCTTTCCGCCGCATTGTAAGTCAACAGTTTAGCTGCTTCAATTTCAGTGGCCATATCGGATATCATAAACTGTATTCCTTCCATATTTGATATATTCTGGCCAAACTGTTTCCTTTGCTGTGAGTAAATAACTGCCTCTTCAAAGGCTGACTCTGCTATGCCAAGGGCCTGAGCTGCAATACCTATCCTTCCTGCATCAAGGGTTTCCATCACCACCTTAAATCCCTCGTTCAATTTACCTACAATATTTGATTCTGGAACCCTTACATTTTCAAATATGAGTTCAACTGTTGATGAACCTCTTATGCCCATTTTATGGATATCCCTGCTAATCTTGAATCCAGGAGCGTCTGAGTCAACTACGAATGTTGTTATTCCCCTGTGACCTTTGGATGGGTCTGTAACAACATCAACGACGAAAAATTTAGCAAGTCTTCCATTTGAAATAAAAATCTTGGTTCCATTTATTACATAATCATTTCCATCCTTAACCGCAGAGGTTTTAATGGCTGCTGCATCGCTACCTGCTCCCGGTTCAGTAAGGGCCAGTCCCCCTATTTCACCCTCAGCTACCCTTTTTAAATATTTTTTCTTTAGATCTTCCGACCCGAACATCAGAACAGGCTCACCAAATAATGTTAAGGCGCCATCAAGAACTAATGAAGTGCTTGGACAGGCTTTTGATATGATTTCTATTGCTCTAATCAGGAAGCTAAAACTCATCCCATATCCACCATATTCTTTTGGGATGTAACTCGCAAATAACCCAAGTTCCTTCATTCTATCAATAAGTTTCCGTGGAACCTCCTCTTTTAGATCTATATCTCTTGCAAGTGGTTTTACCTCTTCATTGGCGAATCTCTTTATGTATTCAAGAACATCATTTTCCTCTTCCCTTAATTCACTCATACCCTAGTAATGTTATTTCAGATATTATTTTTTGGTGGAATTTAATATGACCTTATATTTTTCAGATTTCACATTTTTGAAGTATGAATTTTTCAATGTAAGAAACAACAAAATAAACTGGTATGAACGGTTTAAATAGGTATTCTATTTTTACTTTTTTTGAAGATCAGGGAAAGCAATCCTATAATAACTAAGCCATCAAGGATTTCAAAATAGTTCAATACTGAAAACCCTTCCTGATTCATAATTATAGTATTCTCCTTTCCTGAAAGCGTGCTATTAAGAAAATCAGATTTGTTGTAATAGTCAAATATAGTTACCGCATCAATTTTGTACCTCCCAATTCCAAGTTTTATATTTTTACCATAAAATTCCTTATTAGTAATTGTAAAATTATAGAATTTAACCAAACCAGATGCAGTATCACCCTTCAAGCCACATATTTTTATAGACTCTATAATATTGGCTCCTTTTTGAGATGTACTGTTATAAACAAAATTGTTGAAAATGTATAGTTTTGCCATTCCAGTATAGTCAGAAAAGGTTGAAGTGCTAAAAATTTCACCACACAGATTTTTTGTGTTTAGTGTTTTACATGAATTTGCCTCGAAACGAATTTCGTTTCTCTGATAGGGAGATGCGGAAAATATCAACATGATTATTAATAAAGAAGAAAGAATTACAACCATCCTTGTATATTTTATCATTCTTGATTCACCTTCCACTCTTTAGTCCAAAATTTAGCAACAACCTACTTGAAATCACAACCATTAATATTGAAACTACCAATACTACAATAGACTCTATAAGTATGTAGAAAGGATCGATTGAAGATAAATTTAGGTGAAAGTACAATTCTAACTCTATATCGGCTTTATTTTTTGAATTCCCCGCTATACTAATAGCCTCATACGCAGCAAAAAGTACACCCATTGAAGCGATTCCATCCCTTACAAATACACCTATTATTCTTCCCGCTGCAATAAAAAGTGAGATCACAGCAACTGAAGCAATCCAGTATAAAACAACATCTTCAACTGGAATGTAGAAGAATTTGATATATAATAAAAGAGATATTTCAATTATTATGGCAGAGGGTAATATTATAATATCTATAAAATGGCTTACAAGTAGTGTTGTCATTCTTTTCAAAGGTGCAGTGAACAGGTATCCGAAAACGCCAGATTCTATGTTTCTTCCATAAAAATATGACTTTATAAGAGCATAAGCTAATATAGGATAGAAAGCAAAAGACATTGAATTATATAAAAAATATCTATATCCAAAGCTAACAGCTGAGTATCCTATTATAAGAGATGAAATTAAAATAATTAATTCCTGTACGTGATACTGATTTGAGAGATAGTCAGAAATCCTTATATTAGGGTTTCTGAACATATGAAAATTCATCCTCCATGACTCTTGGAACTGGTATGATGCTCATTATGCTGGCAACCTGATCTGCATTAATTGACGAAATGAAATTTTTGAAATCTTCATCTCTTATCAAAATATTGTTCCTGATAATTTTATACACTAACTTTCCCTCAATTTTCTTCACTATCTGATCTATTTCCCTAAGTTTTATGGAAAATAGATTTTCTCCAATTCCTGTTTTTATTGGTATTGGTCCTATTATTTTTTCTGGTCTAAAAATCACTATATTTTCAGCAATTGGAAGCAAATCATCAAGAATATGGCTTACTATGATGAATGACAGATCATTTTCATGTCTAAGTCTCTGAATAATGTTGGCCAGAATATTCCTGTTTTCCAGATCTATGTTTGAATTTGGCTCATCCAGTACAAAGAATTTACATTCAGTAGAGAGGCAAATGGACATGGATATAAGTTGGGTTTCACCCATGCTAAGGTATTTAGTTCTGGCTCTCTTTAAGCCGTAAACTCCTAACTCTTCCATTATCATTTTTAATCTTTCAAAATTAATCTTTCTCAATCCAGAATAAAACTCGATCCAGTCCATTACAGTAAACCCACCTATGGGAAGCGGTCTTTCAGGCAAAAAAGAGACGTCCCTAAAAGCAAGATCTGGATTATAATACGGAAGATGTCCCCCAACCTTTACTTCATCTTTTCCCTCTATCTTGGCCAATCCTTCTATGACAGAAATGAGTGAACTCTTTCCTACGCCATTGTGACCTATTATTATTGTAATCCCATCTACAATTGACACATTAAGATCAGAGAGAGATCTATTCTTAGCATAACTTACCTTTACATGATTTACTTCAAATTTCATTGATTTATCCTCCTTCTAATCCTCTTTCTTACATGTCTTACTGTTAGAACTAAGAATAAGACTCCCACTATCCATATGGCAGCTATAAGATTTATATTCTCAATAAGATAATAAGTATAGTCTAAATTAAACTTGACATTTGTTCTTGTTAGAGATATGGTAAAATCGCATATAACTTGATCTTTTGTTCCGAGTAATTTATTTGCGAGGGAAAAATTTCCTCCCTGCATAACCATATCTGATAAAACGTAATAAGAGCCACTTTGAGACAACCCAACCATACTTTGAGGAAATTCCTGGTAAGCAGAGTGTTGAGATGGATTTTTTATTATCGACTCATTATTAATATTTAATGGCACATATAGTCTTTCAATTGCAACTTCTCCATTTATATGAAATACATCTTGAGGCGGTCCAAAATCAACAGTGTCATCAGAGCAGATGATCTTTCTTGATGCTACTTTCAACAACAGTGAACCGTATTCAAAAAATTGCCCAAATTGGGAAAGATTTCCCATAAAATAACCTATTGTGCTACCATTTCTGCTTTGAATACCTGAGATTTTAGACAGTTCAGGTTTTCCTTTTTGACTGCAGCCGTGTATACTTAATGAGTAGCTGTATTTATTGTTTCCAATGCTAGTTATATTAAGATATGAACAAGGAGTTTCAAGTAAAGTTGTTCCATTTCCATCGTTCTTTAGAATGAATCCACCTATCTGATACGAAAAATTTGCACCACTACTATCTGGATTAGCCACATAATTGTTTAAAGATGTCTTCTCTATTTCTAGCGGTATAACTGAGATGGTGATTGTAGATATGATAAGTATGATCAATGTTACAACTATAAAAATTTTAAGTTTCAACCTGAGGTTCACCTGTTACTATTGAGCAAATGATGTTCCTGCCTGTAATACTGTATTTATGATACTAGACCAGCTTATTGATGCACCTGATTTGACTGAATATTTTCCTATATCAGATCCGTTTATTCCCCCGTTTCCTATTAGCATATACATTTCTACTGTGGTACTAGTTTTAGTTACTACGTTTACCGTGTTGAAAAATGTGAATGACCAGATATATAATGTTCCAGTTACCCCATCTTTAGTAATTTGAGTTAAGTTCATTAAAGTTCCTGTTGAAAGAGATGCTCCACCTGTCAGAATTGGATTAGGGTTAATAGATGCAGAGTTTTCAACCTTAAGCGGGATATTGCAAACTATAACTGGATTTTGCCCTGGATATTCATAAACCTTCTTTTCTATAAGGAAAGTTAATTTACCTGTTTCTTTCACACATACTGGTGAATATTGTGGATACGCTTGAACATAGCAGGTTTGACTAAATTCAATCCCTCCTTGTCTAACTTGCGTTCTACATGTCGGTCCTCTTGATATTGTAGAACAATTGACGTTGGTAGAAGAGATTGCTGTTTGTTTATTACCACTCGTTGGAGTGTTAATATTTTTGGAGTTTCCAAAGGGCATGGCTATCATTGAAATTATGGCCAGGAAAAATAACCCCCCCCCAATTACTAATTTTATGTCAGAAAATTTAATTTCTGCATCCATCAGGGTTGAATCCCATGGTTCGTTTATCTTTTTCATAAAATCAAATTCTTTTAATGTTATATAAATATTGCTGATATTTATATCACACGATTACTTTTGTTCCAAAAATAAAATAAGATAATTGTTTTAATTTAGAACTAAATTTATGAACAATTTTTAAACCACAATTTTATGAAAATTATACTGTTATACAAAACTTAAAAATTGCATGAATGACCATCGTTTTATTTTTGCAAAAGATTTTTACTTATGCACTAATGCCAATCCCAATGGAATTTAAAGCTAAACTGGTTACGTGGGATGATATTGAGAAGTGGTGTGAGGAGATCAATAAAAAGATGCTAAAAGATGGAATTCCGGATGCGATTATTGGACTGTCTAGAGGTGGTCTTGTTCCTGCGAGAATACTCTCCGACATGATTCTTATGAAAAACCTCTATGCTATAAAGACAGAACACTGGGGATTAACTGCAACGGTTGACGGAAAGGCAGATCTGAAGTATGGTCTCAATGTGTCTATTGAGGGAAAGAATGTTCTTGTGGTGGACGATATTACAGATACAGGACAGAGTATGAAGCTTGCATACGACTATATAAAAACACTTAAACCAAAATCTGTAAAGACTTCCACCATGCTTCACATTGGTCACTCTTCCTTTGTTCCGGATTATTATGCCCAGTTTGTTACTGACAAAGAATGGACATGGTTTATATTCCCATGGAACGTTTACGAGGATATTACTAACCTATCCTCCAAGATTGAAATGAAATCAAGTTCTGTGGACGAAATAGTAAAAAAGCTTAAAGAAAGCTTTGATCTCTCCGTGAATCATAGTGTTCTGGAAAAAATTTTGATGCAGATGGTACATATGGGAAAGGCAGAACTGAAGAACGGGGAATATACTTACATTCAGGCCTGAATAATCGTTCCTGATGTGCCTTCTATTACATTATTTGCGTCTTTAAGTGAACCTATCCTTGCAACTTTTCCACCATGTTCCACAAAACTCATGGCTGCAAGAACCTTTGGTCCCATGCTACCGGTTGAGAACTGACCTTCATCATAATATTTCTTTATTTCGTTCAGCTTGACTTTATTCACTGCTTTTTGAGTACTTTTACCAAAATCAATGAATGCATTCTTCACATCAGTGAGTATGACAAACTCCTCGGCGTCCAGCATGTGTGCAAGAACATATGAAGCAAGATCCTTATCTATTACTGCATTTACTCCACTGTAATAATTGCCAGTTTTGATAACTGGAACGCCTCCACCGCCTGTACATATGGGGAGGAAGCCTGCGTTTAGTGAACTTAGAATTGCATTTTTTTCCAGTATATCAAGAGGCATTGGAGAAGGGACACATCTTCTCCAGCCCTTTTCCGTCCTTATAAATTCCCAGTCTGTGCTGTTCTTTAGTTCGCTGTATTCCTGATCTGAATAAACTCTTCCAACAGGTTTTGTTGGATTCATGAAAGCCCTATCATTTTTGTCCACGATGGTTCTTGTTAGTATATTTATTGCCTCTTTCCCAATGCCATATCTTGATCTTACATTCTCATATGCTTCAATTAATATTTCTCCAATCAGACCCTGAGACATTGCGCCAAGGGTATGCATAGGCATGGGTGGAGGCAATTCCTTTGTATACTGATTTCTCAGTATTAGATCTCCGACCTGAGGACCGTTCCCGTGAGTGATTATGACATCTTCCTTAACGATTATATCAGTCAATGACTCAAAGGCATTTACGGCCCTTCTTACCTGTGTTTCATAATCCCTTGAATCACCGCTCTCCATCAAGGCGTTTCCTCCAAGTGCGATTACAATTTTGCTCATTATATCACGGAAAACACAGATTTGTTGCACCTATATAAGAGAAAGCTCAGTTTTTAAAGGCTGGTTTCTGAAACTACGGAATTTAAAATAATGAAAGAGCTTTTAAATCATACTGCAATTTTATTATATGAATGTGGAAATTCGAATTAAGAGTAAAAAGAGCTTTGATGATTTGTGTTCAGAAGTCCCTAAAAAAGTTAGTGAAGCAGGTTTTGGTGTACTTGCTGAGATTAAGACCAGTGATGTTCTTAAGTCAAAGGGTTATGAATATGCTCCTCTGAGAACTTTTGAGATATGCAATCCAGAATATGCTTCAAAGATATTGAATACAGATATCAGATTTGAGTCCATGCTTCCCTGCAGGATTGTGATAAAGGGAACAAAAGACGGAAGTGAGGTCATAGGGCTTCTACCTGAGGCTATGGCGGGATTAGTTGGAAACAGAGATGCAGATGAAACAATGCTTAAGGTTCAGGAACTGGTTAAAAAAATTGTTAAAAATATTGCAGAATAAATTAACTTTATTAGAAAATTAAAATATTCTGCGAACCTCTTTTATGTAATCAAGAAATACCTTATTATGAAATTAACAGTAGCACACACACCAGATCCGGATGATGCATTTATGTTTTATGCGATGATCACTGGAAAAATTAAGACCAGTATGGAGTATGAACAGATAATAAAGGATATAGAAACTCTTAATCATGAGGCTGAAACAGGAATGTACGATGTTACAGCCATATCTGCAAATGCATATGCCGATGTGAATGAAACCTATGCCCTGACCAGATCAGGCGCAAGCTTTGGACTCACCTATGGACCTTTAGTGGTTGGTAAGAGTGAAGTAGATTTTAAAAAAGCGATTATAGGTTCTCCGGGACTTGGAACCTCGTCTCACTTACTTTTCAGAATGTTTGTTGAAAAAGATGCAGATCTAAGGCCCATGAGATTTGATCTAATACCTGATTCAATTGTTAAGGGTGATATTCAGGCAGGAATAATTATTCATGATGAACAGCTAACCTTTCAAAATAAGGGTTTGATAAAGCTTGCAGCAATCTATGATAAATGGAAAGCATATGCAGGTGATCTGCCTGTACCTCTGGGTTTTAACGCAATACGAAAGTCCCTGGGAAAGGATGTTATTGCCAACTATATCAAGGACTTCGAAAACTCCATAAAATACGCACAGCAACATGTAGAAGAGGCTGCCACTTATGCAATGAAGTACGCAAGATACAAAGACCTTGAATTGGAAACAAAATTCATACAAATGTATGTTAACGATCTTTCTGTTGATTTTGGAGAAAAGGGGAGGAAAGCACTCAAAATGTATTACGAAAGAGCATTCAAGATGGGTTTACTTCCGGAATTTAACATGGAAATTGTTTAAAAATTTATATTTATAATTCATTTTGTTGTTAATTATCAAGTACATTAGATTGATACTTGAAAAGAGATTTCCCTGCATAGTTGCAAACTACAATATGGATAAAGCCTTCTGTTACTCTATTTGCAGATATTCTCCAGTATCCTCTTGGTGATAGGGCATAATTTTCAGGAGATGAATATACCATCCCAGTACCTCCTCCAGAATTTCTTCCGGGTTTTCCTGTCAGGCAACTTGCTATGCAGTTTTCTATTTCTTTTGCTGCCGATGTTTTATTTTCGCTCTTAATTAATAATAACCCCGAAACATTTGTCCTACAAACTATATTTGTAAAATTTACAGATTCTCCTATGTATATACAACCAAGCGTTTCGTTGCCATCCACCGTAAATGTTTTATTGAAAACAATCCTGTAAACAGGAGGGTATGTTACCTTGGGTATTACCCTGTTGGTTGGAGAAGTTTTATGTTCGCTCAAATGATAAAAAGTGTATCCAGCAAATATAAAAACTATTACCAATATCACTGTTATAATTTTATTTTTATTAACCAATTAAGTATACCTCCTTTTAATATATAGAGTCAAGGAACATAGATTAATACTGATTTATTTTTACCTTATTACAGATATAAATGCTTTTATATATATATATACATTTCTGTTATTTTAATTTAGTTTTCACAATAATTACTTTTCTTTTTCAAGTCTAATGTTTATCGGTTATTAGATGTATAAACTATCTTAAACTCTCTCAATTCAAAGAAATTTTGTATTCAGAGCATTATAAAATAATTTTAATATGTCAAATAGTAAAATGTTCATTGCATTGAAACATTCTAAAAATGAACTCTTCCATTTCTATAAATTGTGGAAAGACATTTTAATTTAGTAATAATTTATGCGTAGTTTAAAATCTATTATTAAAATTTTTAAAATTTTAGTTTCTTACTTCCTCTGTCTTCACTGTTGAAGGAGATACAGATGGCGAAGGAGAGGATGATCCAGATTCATTTACAACCTCCTTCTTGGAATCGTCATATATAACCCTCTTTCCCCTCAGTGCTGAAAGTATTGCTCCCACAATGAAGATGAAGAATCCAGCTATGAATGCCATCCTTAGAGATGTCATGAATGATCCTGCCAGTGCAGTTGGGAACCATATCTTTCCTTCAAGTGTTACGATTACTGAATGTGGTATTAAGGCACTTAATCCAGCCAGTGCGGGTTCTGAAAGAATTGTACCTACTGGATTGTAGCCAAGAAATGCTGAGAACAGTGCTGAGGTTGGAGGCAGCTTATCAAATATTGGTATGAGAACAGGTGCACCGGATGTTGCAAGTGCAGGACCGAAAGAACCCGGTATGAGTCTTGTTAGATATACAAGAACGATTGTGAAGAATATACCCATACTTGCTGTTTGACCTGTGTTTTGCAAGGTCGCTCTCATTCCTGAGGCAACACCTCTTAGCTGTGGCTTTACTGAATTCATTACCGCTGTTATGTTTGGAGCAGCGAACATTCCCATTCCTGATCCCATCATAAATAGCATCAGGGCAAATGGAACGTACGCGAAGTTATATGGTAGGGTTGCAAGTAACAGGAATGCAACTGCACTTATTACTAAGCCAACCGTGGATATAAGTCTGGCTCCTATCTTGTCCGATAAAGCGCCACTAACTGGACCGAACACCACAAATCCCAGCATCATAGGGATGGTATAAATCCCAGCCCAGAATGGTACGGAACTGTAACTGTAACCGTGCAATGGTAGCCAGATTCCCTGAAGAAGAATGATTATCATGAACATCAGACCACCCATTCCCATTGACTGTAGCATACTTGCAAAACTTCCAGTTGCGAACGCCCTGTTTTTGAATAATGAGAGGTTAAACATTGGCTGTTCAACTGCCCTTTCTATGAATATGAATGCAATAACCAGAATTACGCCGATCGCCATTGAAGCAATTACATACGGATTTCCCCATCCCATGCTTGAGTTATCATATGGCATAAGACCATAAGTTACGCCGAGAAGTATCAGTGTTAGACCTCCAGCGAACGCAATATTCCCTGGAATATCCAATTTTTGTTTCTCGTGACGTGTTGAGGTTTCCTTAAGCTTTGCATATGACCATACTGTACCTATAATACCAACCGGAACACTCACCAGAAACACATCTCGCCAGTATATTGTAGCAAGTATTCCTCCAAGAATTAAACCAATAAGGGATCCAGCAAGGGCCGCTATCTGGTTTAGCCCCATGGCTTTTCCCCTTTCATTTGCGGGGAAACTGTCTGTTATGATTGCTGCAGAGTTTGCAAATAAGAATGAAGCTCCAACTGCCTGAACCATCCTGAATAGAATTAATTCAAGTCCCGCTGTATCTCCCGTTCCGGGTGTAAGATAAAGCAATATGGAACCTACTGTAAAAATAAGAAAACCAAGGTTAAATAACCTGACTCTTCCAAATATATCTGATAATCTCCCAAATGTAACCAATAGCACTGCGGTTACCATCATGTAACCCATCAGTATCCAGAGCAGATATTGAAAAGATGAACCCAGGAAAGGATTCAAATGTATACCTTTGAAGATAGCTGGTAAGGATATTAACACAATGGTGCTGTTAATTGAAGCCATCAAAACACCAAGTGTAGTATTAGATAATGCAACCCATTTGTACTGAACCATCTTTAATCAAGCTTGTATTTCAGGGTTGTATAAATACTTAATTCATAATTGATTAAGTAATGAAATATTAATAACTATTTTATATGCAAATGTAATCACATCTTATGTTAGGCAGAAAAGGAGCTATAGTTTTAACTGTGGCACTTCTTGTTGTATTTTCTGGAATGACTTATGTGACAATATTCAACAGCAAGACCGCCCTATCTACAACAGGCGGTTATCTGAACGTTACTGCAGCACAATCACAAAAGGATCTGGTATTTGTCAAAAGTCCCGGATGCATAGAATTTAACATAACAGTGAAGACAGACGCATCCACTGTTTCTGTATTTTCCTTTGGTAATGTTTCAACCGGTTCTGGTAGCCAAACAAACCTTACATCTTTCATCAATACGTCATCCACTTATAATGGACTGGTAGTAAATTCAACGGATAAATACAATTACATCACAGTGACTAACTTTAAGAATAATACCATAATAAACCTAAAAATGATGGTTTCATTAACTGCGTTTGAAAATATGCAAACATTCAATCCTGAAAACAGTAACACAGTGTATCCTGTTACGATCTTGGTTATAGGATCTAACGATGGAGCTGATGGAACCGGTTTCGGTCTGGCAAAAATGTGAGTAGTTAAGATATGTTATTTAGTAAAAATCAATTAAATGTAATGAAAAAACTGGTAAATACGATGCGAATTTATCTATTTATGTTTAACGGTATTTTCAAAATATTTATGAACCATAAGTTTTTAACTGACTGAGGGTGAAAAAATGACGAGATTTGTATTAATATCGGATAGCACATTGAGTTATGAATACAGGAATTTTCCACTTTTAGATTTTCTACCCTGTGCGCCTGGAAAGGCAATACCAGAAAGAGTTTACAAATTCCTGAAGGGGCCTGCTCCCCCTGCTAAACCAAATGGAGAAACAGTATTTGCACCATATGCCATAAGGAAGCTTGAAGCCAGTCTTCTTACTAAATTCAAGAGAGAAGAAATAGCAGTTGCACACGAAGATCATCTTGAGAATTTTATCAAGGATGACACGGAAATCATAGCTGTTTCAACTATGGATCCACTGGGTATCGGACCGACAACAATGTCCTACTATGCACTTTTTGGAGGTAATCTCGATGCATGGGTAAGGAGAGACTGGGATAAACTGATGGATAGAATCAACGTGGTAAGGAAGGGAAAGAAGGCAAAACTGATCGTTGGTGGACCAGGAGTATGGGAATTTACAATTCTAAGAGACGAGATAGAGAAATATCATTACGACTATGTATTTTCAGGTGAGGCAGATGATATTGCACCAATGTTATTTGATCAGATAGCATCAGGTGATATAGACAAAAATGTTTTCAGAACTGGTTTTGTAAGTTATGATGAAAACTTCAAAAGAGTTACAATAAATGATCCACTTTTCCTTTCAAGAGGATTTTCCAAGGCAGCATACCCGAGACTTGAGGAGATACCTAGAATTGTTGCACCTTCCATGAAGGGAATGGTTGAAGTTATGAGAGGTTGTGGTGTGGGGTGTGATTTCTGTGAAGTAACACTAAGACCGCTTAGATATGAGCCTACCGAAAATATCGTTGCTGAACTTGAGATAAATGCATCCGCCGGGATAACTAATGGGTGGCTTCACTCAGATGAATTCTTCGGTTACAAGCACGGCAATTTATTTGCACCAAATGAAGAAGCACTATCAGAACTTCTAACGGCAGTAATGAATGTTAAGGGTATCAAGACGTCAAATCCGACCCATGGACGTGTTTCCATACCTGCAGGTTATCCAGAAATGATGGAAAAACTTTCAAAGATACTTAAAACAGGACCGAGGAACTGGATAGGTATCCAAACAGGAGTGGAGACTGGTAGTGATGAACTTGCCAAAAAACATATGCCTAACAAGACCCTTCCACTCAGAATTGGTCCAGACGGAAGCTGGCTGGATATTGTCTGGCAGGGAGTATACGTAGAAACAAAGAATTACTGGAGACCGGCATTCACATTACAGGTTGGTCAGAACGAAGAGACTGAAGATGATAACTGGCAAACGGTTGAAATGATAAACAGACTCAGTAACTCATACTCTGAAGGTGGCAGACCTTTTGAGTTTACAGTCACACCACTTGTAAATGTTCCTCTTGGGAGAATAAAGTCCAGATCGCTCAACACAAATATGCTCACAAAGGATATGATGGCAGTTTACTATGCATCCTACAGACATCTTTCAAAAATGGCCACAAGAGATGGTTTCAGGGACACCGATGGTAACTTCTTATCAAGGATAGGAACAGGATCACTTATTTCCGGTGGTGGATATCTTATGATGAAATACATCGAAAAGAGGGCTGCAAAGATGGGAGTGGATATAGAGAAAGTGAAGCACTATGGAGTAGAGCATTCCAGGGAAATCACATCCCTATCGGCACTTGCAAGAGCATAATTGGGAAAAATAATAAAAAATCCTGAACCCCTGGAGACATCTTATATTCCAGGGTACCTTATTAACAGAGATAATGAGATAGATTCTTTACGGAAGAATGTAGTATTTCCAGTAATGAGAGGTTTATCAAGCAACATTTTTATCTACGGTCAGTCAGGTACAGGTAAAACTGTTACACTTAGATTTCTTGCATCCATGGAAACTGGATGTTATTTCCACTATGAAAATGCCATATCAGTAGGTTCCTTCAAGAGAATTGTGGTAAAGATACTTGGTTCACTTGGAAAACAGGTCTCCGAGAAACAGCCATTTGATTCTCTATTCATGGCACTCAAGAGATCTACCTCCATGCCCATTATACTTGTTGTGGATGAATGTCTGAATCTTGTAAAGACTGATCCAGATGGATTATACAATGTGCTCAGGTCGGCAGAGCTCTATGATCTTAGGATGGGTCTGATCCTCGCATCAGTTGATAACCCTGCACTGCACATGACATCCAGGGAGATCAGAAGAATCGGTATTTTCAACGAAATGAAATTTAATAAATATTCAACGTCAGATCTTTCAGGCATTCTGGATCACCGGTCTAAGGAATCGCTTTATGATGGTGTTATTGAGCCAGAAATAATTGATGGCATAGCGTCAATAAGCGAAAGATCTGGAAGTGCAAGGATGGCCATAGAAATATTGCAGAAAGCTGCATTCATCAGTGAATATGACAATAGAAGGACAATTGACATGGAAACTGTCAGGAAGGCTTCTGCAATGATCAACCCGTATATTACTGAAAGTAAATTGATGGAACTGGATCAGAAAGAACTGCTGATCCTCCTGTCTATCTGTCAGATACTTGAAAGAAACATTGATGCAACCATGGAACATATAACCGATCAGATAGGAGTAAATTTTGAAACAAGGGATCAACCAATCCCAGATCTTCCTCTTATCTACAGGGCAATAAGACACCTGGAATCTCTTGATATAGTTGAGGGTGTGAGGGAAAGTTTAGGCAGGGGAAAGGGGGTTAAAAAGAGATTTTTCATGGGCGATCTACCAGTTTCAGTCCTTATACAGAAAATATTTGAAATAATAGAATGAAGATTTAGAACCACCATGAAAGATCTGATTGCTTTTTTACAATGAGTTTGGAGAAGAGAAAATCGAATGGCTCAAAGTTTCTAAGAAGAATCCTGGTGTAGAACTTCCTGTCAACCGGTTGATCATCAAAGTTAACAACCTTTTTTACTGAATCATTGATTATTACATTCATGGATTGCCCTGGCATGATCTCGATCCCATCTTCCATCAGCGATTCCATTGATGCTTTCTGTATGTTCTTAATCATATAATCCCCATAATATTTTGACGGCCTCAGAGTGAGTGAAAAATCGCTTTTCGGAAATCTGTCAATGTTTCTTACATATCTGTCTTTTAATTCTATATATCTTGTGTATATGGAGTGATCATTTACCCCCGGCTCAAGTTCTTCAAGTAGCCTCAGTATATCTTCCTGAGCCCTTATTACCAGTGACGGAGAATCTGAACGTCTAATCCCTATTCCTCTCACCTTGTAGCTCCCGTCATATTTCAGTCCGAAATATCTGTTTAACGCACCAAGACCAGATCTTGCTGGCAGAAACACCATCCACTTATAGTATCCATCCATCACTATATTTATGGATGTGTTCTTCCTCACCCTTTTCAGAAGATTTTGTATGTTCCCATTTCCCTGAATAAACAGTGAATCCACAATTCCATGTATGGGAGTGAAACCCTCAGATTCGCCTATCCTCATGGCCGTCTCAAGTGCCCATCTTCCAACGGAAGTTATGGCTTCATGCATCTCTATCTTTCCAAACCTTGCGTTCTTGAAACCTGTGTATCCAAAGGATGTTAGAAGAAGCCATTTCAGAACCTTATCCCTCAGTTCAAAATCTCTTCTTATCCTCTTATTATATTTGTATATAAGTCTCCTCTTGAGCAGTATGTCAAGTGATGAGGGGATGAATCCTTTCAAAACGCTGGTACTGTATGGATTATCCCCAGGGAGTTTTACCTGTTTATCGGTCCCTATTGTTTCTGGTGACATATTGAAATGATGCATTATGGATGGATACATTGACGAGAAGTCAATCTCGTAAACATTTCGATAAAATCCCGGGAGCGGCTGAAATACGTATCCTCCACGATCACTTTCCATGAAAACACTCAGTGGCTTTGGATCTTCATGATCATCCTTGTCTGTAATTATAAGAATCCCTGATCTTATGGCCTCGTAGTTTTCCAGTGATGATACAGCAGTTCCAGGTGTTACCCTGCATACTGTCTCTGGAGAGAGCCCGGTTATGCGACTTATCTCAAATATGCCTTCAATGCCGCCTTCTTCATACATGAAAGAATTCCCATTTATTGATATCTTTCCATTTATGTGTATTGAAGGTGTGGAATATGAGACTCTTCCATATGACATGAATGATCTGCCACCACTTATTCTGTATCCTATCCTCTTACCGATGATCATGTCTATGCGTGAAAGGAATGTTGCCATTGAAGTTGCATCGTAGTATATTATTATGGGAAAACGCTGGAAATTATCCATAAAGAATTTCATGGCATCCATTTCGTTGGTGAATTCCACACCATTTATTTCAGCATGTTTCCATCTGTATCCGTTGTATTTAACATTGAACTTCATGTAGGGTATTTCTGGATCATGATCCAGAGGGCTTTCTATGGAAAAATAGGTTAAATTACTGGCAGCCATGATCTTCAGTCCAGGATCGAGGAGACCATTATATATCCTGAATTTCCTTCCATATCCTATGCCCTTTATTATTTTTATGAATTCCCTTTCCCTGATCTGTGGTATATAGATTCTCAAACCTTCAATTCTTGAATATACATCTCTTTCCACCGAATGTTCATAAACTATATCTCCAGCATCTTCCATTTGCCTTTCAAGAAATTCCATATCAAACTGGTCTCCGGTGACGAATATCCAGTTCCTCCAGTGGATCTTTTCATATTGTATTTTGCCATTTTCATAAATCCAGAGTGCAGGATTTTTCCCTGCTGTAAGATTGACTATGGTTCTACTGCCCATGATCTATTCTATCCATCATTTCCATGATTACTGATATGAGAAAGGCTGTCTCTGGAGATAACTTTGAAAGGTCAATCTGAGAGGCATGAATCCTACCCATGAGGAGTATTTCATCAAATAACCTCCTGTCTCTTTCAGGCATGGAGCTCTCCATGGACTTCATTGCCTTTGCAAGACTTTCCATAACCTGCCTTGACGTGTACGTGTTTCTGCCCATTTCTCATCACCCCCTGTATCTGGCATGTAAAATGCTCTCTTCATTAAGTGGTTTGTTCTCACACTTATGGGTGGTTTCCCAATGAATTCAACGAATGCAAAAAGTCCACGGGTGATGGGCCATACGGCCATTGCATCCATCATATAGCTTACAGATTCTGAATCCCAGTCCTCAACTGCCCTGCTATTAAGAACCATAGCACATGCTGTTGTCTCCTGCTCCCCCATCACCCTTATGAGCTGGTGAGATGTAAGTATTCTCTGTATCTTAACATTTCTGACTGAGAGATGTGAGAGGAATGAAGGGGAGAGCATTATTCCATCGGTTATAAGAAGGTTTAGTGAATCAACACCTTCGAATTTCTCCAGTATTTGTTCCTGAGCTATCTCAGAGAATGAATTGTATACAATTATGGTCAGTGAGCCTCTGTACATAAATTTGAAAACTCTTATTTCCCTTAATAAGCTTTGGCATGAGAAAAAAAATGAAAAAATGTAATTTTTCCGCGAAATTCAACGCGAAAAGGTGGGCAACATGAGTGGAGAAACAGTGAGAAAGAAGCTTACCATAGGATATGATGAAACTGAGTATGTATGCGGAAAAAATGCAATAGAAGCTGAGAACGATGAGGGAACATTCATTGTAAGTGAAACTATAAGTAATATTTACCCAGAGAAGATAAAAAGGTTTTCAGAAGGAAAAATTATCTTTGTTGAAGATGGTGAAAATTCAAAGAGAATTGATAACTATGAAGAAGTCTGCAGGATTTTAATGGAACGAGAAGTGGAGAGGAACAGCTACCTGACATATATAGGAGGGGGTACCATTGGTGACCTTTCTGGTTTCATAGCATCCACGTACAAGAGGGGACTGAGACTGAAAGCAATACCAACAACTCTACTATCACAGATTGACAGTTCCATAGGTGGAAAGAACGGAATAAATTTTTCTGGAGTAAAGAATGCCATAGGAACATTCCGGAACCCTGAAAGAATAGTGGCTGATACTGACTTTCTGATGAAAAATGATCAGATTATAAGAGAGGGCATGGCTGAGATAATAAAACACGGATTTTCCATGGATTACACTATAATTGAAACGCTCCTGAATAATGATATGGAAAGTGTGAAGAATGGAGATATTCTCAGAGATCTGATAGTGAAAAACGCAGATATAAAAGCTTCAGTGTGTAATCAAGATCCATATGAACTTCTGGGAAGAAGATATGTACTGAATTTTGGGCACACAGTAGCACATGGAATTGAAGCAATATCCAGAAACAGTATAACCCACGGAGCGGCAGTGATATATGGAATTATGTATGAAATGAAGATGTCAGAGATCTATGGAATGATGAAGTATGATGGGATAAGTATAATGAACAAACTGATGAAGAGATATGGCATAAATAAGATAGAGGTCAGTGATGAAATGCTTGATGGAAGCCTTTCATACATAATGAATGACAAGAAAATAAGAAATGGAAAAATTACAATTCCAATGGCCACTAAACCGGGAATGACAAATATGGCAGAACTTAAAATAGAGGTTTTCAAGGAATTGTTTTTAAAAGCAGGGAGAATGATGTGAGATGATGTACGGACTTCTTGGATCACCCGTTGGAAAGTCCTGGAGTGAGGTTCTATTCAACAGAATATTCGAACTGGAAGAAAATAATAATATTTACACAGCAATAAATGTCAGTCCTGTAACATTGAAACGGTTGATGGAAAAAATGGATGTGAGCTTCCAGGGCTTCAACGTGACAATTCCATATAAGGAAGATATCCTCAGGTATACTGAAAACAGGGACCCGCTTGTGTGGAAGGCTGGTGTTTCAAATGTTATAAAGCGTGAGGGAAATGGTTTTACAGCCTTCAACACAGATTATGCTGGAATCGAGGAGCTATTCACTAAGAATGGTGTGAGTCTTGATGGAAAAAGAGTTTCTATAGCTGGAGCTGGTGGAGTTGCCAGAATAATGATCTATTACATACTTACAAACTTTAGCCCTGACACCATGCATATATTTACCAGAAATCCAGAAATAACCAGAAAAAAAATTAAGGGAACATGGCAGTACGGGAACATGAAAATTAGAAGTTACGATGATATGGAAAAATATGATGTCCTGATCAATTGCACACCACTGGGAATGAATGAAGATGACCAATCACCGTTCTCTCCATATTTTTATGACGAAAAGGCCACTGCCATAGATCTCACATACCAGTATGATGAAACAAAATTCATGAAATATGCTGCTGAAAGTGGAGGCAGGGCAATCAATGGCAGGGATATGTTCTTCAGACAGGCAGAAGAGACTTACAGGATCTTTTTCATGGATGAATGCGAAAGGGAAATATTCAGCAGGGCAAGAGGTGATACTTTAAAATGGATGACGGAACGCTTATCCTGAAAATGAATTCGGGGATATCTGTTCTCAGTGCTTTCGTGAACTGGAAAGGGGCAGCAATGGCACTGGACTATCAGATGGAGATAGTGGCAAGAAAAGGGGAGGCAAAGAAAAACCAGTGGAATATAAGGAGGATGCTTTCCATATTGAAAAGCCAGTATGGGAAGGATTCAGAACTGCAGATAGATGTAAACAGGAAGATACCTTCAGGGATGGGGCTTAAGAGCAGCAGTGCTCTAGTTTCTGGAGTTGTGAAGGCTTATTCCCTATTCAATGACATTAAAATGGAAATAGAAGATATTGTGACAGTATCAAGCCGAATATCAAGACAGATAAGAGTCTCAGCCACTGGAGCATCTGATGATCTATATGCTTCGGTGCTTGGTGGATTGTGCATAACAGATAACAGGAATGCGAGGCTGCTCAGGCATTACAGGATTAAGGAAAAACATTACATAATAATAACCTCGAAAGGAAGAAGATCGAGTTATGATTTTGGCAAGATTGATCTATCATTCCTCAGGAATGCATATGAGAGAATGTTTCAGAGACTGAATTCATACAACTTCGAGGATATTGCCATCATGAATGGATTTTATCTTGGAACAATATCAGGTATCAATATGCCGGGTGAGATATTGAACAAACTCAGATTCAACATTATGGGAATAAATGGTAAAGGGCCTTCTCTCTTTCTTCAGTATGAAAACCCAAAAACACTGGAAAGAGACGTGGAAATTCTCAAAAAAGATAATGTGGGCTTTCTTGTTGCCTCGAGTACAAACATTCCTTCATCTCATGAGTGGAAAAATGAGTAGGATTTTAATTCCGCAAGAACTAAATGGAAAGGTGGATGCCCCTTCTTCCAAGAGCATGTCACAGAGGGTTTTATTGCTTTCTGCATTCCTTCCGGGTCACAAACGAATTGGACCGATCTCTGGATGCGATGACGAGATAATTTCACTGGGAATATGCAGTTCTAACGGAATGAAGATAATAAAGGACGGAAAATATTACAATATTTATGGTTCATTCACTAATCCGGAGTTAATAAATGTTGGAGAATCTGGTACTGCTCTTAGAATGGTACTTGGTCTTCTTGCATCAAGAAGATGCAGTTGCGCAATTGAGACTGAAGGGAAGCTTTTGGAAAGACCATTGAAACCACTTATAATTTCACTGGAAAGCATTGGATGCAGATTTTCAATGAATGGTAGAACACTCCTTTTTGATGGGACTAATGCCATATATGTGAATGAAATATCCATAAATGGAGAACTCAGTTCACAGTTCACCAGTTCTATTCTTTTATACATGGCACTCAACCCCCTCGACGAAAAGATAGTACATATTGAAGGAGAGATTAATTCAGAAGGATATCTAAATATGACTGTAGATATACTTAGAAAATTAGGACTGACCATAAAAAGAACCGGAAGTGATTTCATTATAAATGGAACGCTGAATGAAATGAATACTTCATTTGATATAGAAGGGGATTATTCATCAGCCTCGTTCCTTATTGCAGCTGGACTATTACTATCAGGAAAAGGAATAGAGATAAATAATCTGAAAAAGGAAAGCATGCAACCTGATGCAAATATTCTAAATTTGCTTAATGGACTCCTGCAATATGGAGAAAATTCAATAATTGCCATGAAAAAAGATATTACTAGTATGCTTGAGGTTGATGTCAACATAAATCCAGATCTGGCACCAGTTATAGCCCTTCTTGGAATGTTTTCCCAAAAGGGAGCCAGCATTAAAAATTCAGATAGACTATCAGGAAAGGAGAGTGACAGGAAAAAGGCCATTATTCAAATAGCTGAAGCCTTTGGATCGGTTGTTACGGAGGAAGACGATACTCTGTATATTGGTCCATACCGAGACGATATTTCACCTGCACTCCCAATCTCATTAGATCACAGAATTGTTATGGAGACCATTCTGGCTCAGTCTATGGTATCAGAGAAATTCATTGTACGCAATCCTGAAAGTCTTAACAAGAGTTATCCTTCATTTATAGATGATTTAATTTCTCTTGGATTTAAGGAGGAAATGGAATAAGGATTATTAGCAACCAATTGATTTCAAAACATGCTTTTATTTCAGGACATATTGGAATTAACAAAGTCTGAAGCCAGAAAACACATCGAGAATCTGGATGAGAAGGATGTGATTTTTGATCAGACTGAACATGCACATATTACAGTCAGATTGGTAAGATATGAGAAAACGGTTGATAACTTTGATACTAAATTAAATGCAATAATGAATGAGCTGAAGAAACTTCCATTTGTGCAATCCCTGGAATATGAAAATGGTTACATAAATATCATTACAGATGGTTGGTATCTCCTGAATGCCATGCATGAATCCCTTCAAACCACGGGATCTTTTCCTGAATCATTTCAGGATCCAGAGAGGGTATCTGTTGAACATACAAGCACAAATCCCACTGGTCCCATACATATGGGGAGAATTAGAAATTCCATAATAGGGGATTCCATAGCAAGACTGATGGAAAGGTATGGTTACAGGGTTGTCACTCAGTATTATGTAAACGACTCCGGTAAACAGATGGTATCACTGTATCTCGGCTATGAGAAATTCCACAAAGGTGAGACATTAACAAAGGAAATCCTGCTAGATGGATATAAAAAGATTTATGAATATTTTGAACAAAAAGGTGACGAGAAAGAAGTAGAATTACTAATGGAGAAATATGAGAAAGGGGATGATGACCTCATAAATCAGATCAAGAATATAGCCCAGATAATGCTGGATGATATTGTTTCTGATCTAGAACTCCTCAACATAAAGATGGATGAGTTCACATGGGAGTCAGAATTTATTGTTACTGGAGAAACAGAAGAAGTTATTAAAGATCTATCAGAGTATATACTGGAAGAAAATGGGGCATTATACATAGACGTCCCCAATGTCAGGAAGATTTTTGTCAAAAGAAAGAACGGTACAAGTCTCTATGTAACAAGAGATATTGCATACCATATGTACAAATTCTCACAGTATGACAAATGCATTGTTGTGGTAGGGGAAGATCATAAGGAACATGGAAAGATCATGGATTATGTTATGCATCAGCTCCTTGACTATAAGAATTCCCTTGATTTTGTGTATTATGGCATGGTAAATCTGGAATCTGGAAGAATGTCTACAAGAAAGGGCACGAGTGTCACCGTGAAGGAAGTTTATGAGAAGTTATATGAAAAGGCCAGAAACGAAGTGCTGAGTAGATATAGTGAAGAAAAGGATGTTGACAAAATAAGCAGGGATATAGCAGTTTCTTCCCTAAGATTCTATATGCTGAAGATCAATATGCAAAAACCCATTACATTCAAGTGGGAAGATGCCCTGGATTTCAATGGAGAAACTGCTCCCTTTATTATGTATTCCTATACAAGGGCAAGTAGCATAATGGAAAAGGTAAAATCTAGTTCAGGGGGAGCGTCATCTAAAAACATTGAAAAAGAAGAAAATGATCTCATTCTTGAGATGTATAAATATCCATATAAAATAATGAACGCAACAAAAAGCCTGAGACCAGATATCATTACCGGTTATATTCTGGATTTATCTAAAAAATTCACTACATTTTACGAGAAATGTAAGGTACTCGGTGAGGAAACAGGCATACAGGAGAGAAGATTAAACATCCTGAAAACATACATGAACATTATTGACGACAGTTCACAAATTGTTGGAATTAAGAATGTGAAAAAGATGTAAGAGGTATATTAATACTGTAGATTATAGCTCAAAGAGCTTAGATAATAATAGTCAATAGTTTAAATAATTTAAAAAAATTCTGATATGATAGATTTGTCCGGTTTATATCATGTAAAATGCCCCAATTGCGGAAATGAATTCAATGTGAATTATTCTGAGTGGAATAGTCTTTCTGACACATCGTTAGGTTTGATTTTCAGGTGGGGACCTTACTCTTTCTCGGTAAAGTGTCCACAATGTCACAAGAGAGAAAGGTATCATGTTACGCCTGAAGATGCAATTTCTCAGGAAGGACAGCCTCAGGATTAGAAATATTTAAAGACTCTTACCTGTTGGAGAATCTTCCAAACTTTAGTGAACTCTAAAATAAATTATTAATAAATTTAATTGTAAAAAATAATGGGTTATTGTTTTGTGTTACTGTCCTTCTTTGGCACCTGCTTCTGGTCTGTTATCTTTTTCTGATTGGACTGTGGGAGTGATTGTTGCCTTGCCCTTGCTACACCAGGGAATTTTCCCTTTGTGAGCCTGTAATACAGTAGGGCCAGTATTAGTATTATTACTATAATTGCAACTATAACCAGAAGTACTCTATCAGATGACACACCAACGCTTACAGTCTTAACTAACTGGCCATCCTTCTGTACAAAGTTTGGCTGCGCTGAGTTAGAGGCCTGGAACGACAGGCTCTGTGAACCAGAATTAGCCAGTGATATGTTAATATCATATGTTCTGGTCTGGTTAACTGCCAAAGTTTGTGTGAATGATTTGCTTTTCAAAAGAGCACCATTATCGTATACAACTATGGTAAGCCCTGTAACAGATACTTTACCATGATTCGTAACGTTTACCTGAACCTCCTTTGTAACACCTTGAGAGAAAGTTCCCGAATAATGAACACCGCTAACAAGCAGTTTTGGTCCACTGTAAGTAGTTGTGTATGAAATGTTATCATAACCACTCAGTACAGGGTTCGTAACCTTTAGAGATATGTGGATCTTTGAAACAAGGTTGAATTGAACTTCCACCCATGCTGATCTATTCCAGACACTGGAGGAACTGTCATACTTTAGAATTGTAAGATTTGCTGTGTTCGCAGGTATTTTCGTTCCGTTTGCAAACATGAATGTCCAGTTATAGCTAAGCTTTGATTTTCCATAATATTTGTCAGTTGAGTAATTAGCTGTCAGTATCACTGGTGAACCTGCTGGGATTGCAGTAATATTCTTATTTGATGGATTCTGAATTGTTACAACTGCACTTGGATTTGTTGTATCATTGACCATTGCCTTTATCTGAACAGACCTTGTTGTATTTCCTGCACTGGTAACGTTCAGCATTCCAAGTTTAGGGACTCCGTTAATTGTTGGAGTTGTAAACTGGTAGTTTACGGTTGCACCTTTAAGTGTTGAATTTGGAAACATCCAACTGTAACTTAACTGAACACTGTATTTTTCTTTGTTATAGGTAAGATTCAAGGAACT
Source organism: Thermoplasmata archaeon (assembly GCA_021833045.1). The sequence goes on along the minus strand of JAKBGP010000002.1, from coordinate 10,121 downwards.
CAGTGAAGCGTCGAACGTGACCTGTGAGTTTTGTGGTACCGTTATTGATACTGTTCCTGTGTTAGCTGTTGATGACATCACTTTGTGAACTTTGCCGTTAAATGTGTATGTAAAATTTACATTTGGTGATTCAGTGTTCTTCAGCACAATGAACGTTACATTAGTAACATTGGAGAATCCAGAGCTATCCATACCAGTAAGCAAGAACTCTGTAGTTTTCATCAACTTCAAGCTGTAGTTATAGCCATTGTAACTGGTTGTAGAATTTTTCCACATAAACGATACTGGTGACTTATACTGATATTGGCCTATAATTGGATTATAAAGAGTCTTTGACATGTTAATTGAGAATATAGTATTGTATGGAACCACTACGAGTGTGTTTCTTGCAGTTGTGTTAATTACTGAAGAAGTTGTAACCATTCCCTTGTAATATACTACTGCATTTGAGTTTACGAAATATGGATTCTGAACCTTTCCAAAGGAAACAGTTACCATTGAACTTTTGCTTACTGGCATAATTTCAAATGGATTTCCATAGGTAACAGATGATGATGCGGACTGGACTGAAACATTGATGTTGTTGTAATTAATGTAAGTTACATAGTTTACAGTTGATGGAGTATATTGTGTTCCTTTCTGATAAACCTTCAATACAAGATTCTTATATTCTTTTGAAGACATTTTTGTATTTGTGTAATTGGCAAAGGTGTAAAGGCTAAGGCTGTATTTATTGTACACCAGGCTTTTCATATCCACATGGCTGTTTGTTAAATTATAATAGGAATTGTTTGCCATGAATGAATAATATGTGTTCGCAGGCATATGTCCTGCAACATTTTCAACATCATTCACGAACCCCGTTGATAAATTATCCAACGCCTCCTGATATGATAGACTCATTACTGTACTGTTTGCCATATCAGGAAAAGCAGTTCCTGAATTCAAGTTGTAATGTGTTACTACAGATAGTGTTTGTAGATTCTTACTTAGGGAATAGTTCTTGAAAACGTTTGATGTGGATGGTATTAGTGTTAATGTTCCAGATGTGGTAATTGAAACCGGTTTATAGCCATTAGCTGCTATCATGAACTCAGTACCACCCTGAGCACTAACATAGTATAAGCCTGAATTAAATGACACAGTTGTATAATGATTTATTGTTGAGTTGAACTCAACTATTTTGAACGAATTTATCTTTGACCCTGATTTTGAGTATACTGCTCCGAAATAGTTAACGGCACTTCTACCAAGCTCTATGGTGACAGTATTTTTTGATTCCAGTGTGAGAATTTGAGATGTTACTCCCTGACTTGGCTCGCTGTTGTAGTAACTGTTTGCATAGAACATGGTGCCATTTGGCAGATATGCGCTGAAAGATGAAGAATTTGTTGTCTTTGTGAAAAAGTTATAACCCTCAGTGGTGGAAAACATTAAAGTCGTGGTTTCACCATTGAGATTTTTTAAGTTAACCGTTGAATATGTGAGAACAACTGCTTTCAGATTTATTGCAACTGCCTGATTTGCAGAATTAACATCCAAATAGTAATATGTCTTGTTTGTTAGATAATGCGCTCCACCTATTATGGAAAGTGTAGGCATTACCGTTACCAGATAACTTCCATAACTTAGTGATACATTTAAGCTGTTGCCAGTATCCGTAAATGTGTACTGACCCTGTGAGGCATTTATGTATATTACAGGGTTAACTGCGAACCCAACTTGATTTTTCCCTTCCATCACATACATGTTGAGATTAACATGGGACGTGGAGGGAGCATAAGAACTTGACGATGATGCTGCGGTGACATTTGCCATGCCCGCAAGAAATACTGCTATCAGAATTGCTGACAACACTTTTTTACTGTCCAATGTGATCTTCCTCTTTTTCGCTAAATAAACTCATACTTATAAACATTCCTTTTAAAGTTCTATTTCCGTAGTTTCTACAGGATTCATAAGATGAAACTTGGTTACTATCTGATATGGCGTTGGAATTTTTCCACTGAACTTAAGCCATTTCTTTTGAATTTTTATGTTCATTTGCCTGAGGAAGTTATATGGGTTCTCAAACGCCATTTTCATTATGTCTTCGTGCGAGATTCTGCTAGTATTTTTCTGTATTCTATAAAGGAAATCCATTTCTTCAAAGATACTTGGATTGACAGTCATTACATTATCAGTGCCAAGCATGAGGTTAAATCCACTTTCAACAAAGACACTGTAATCCGGTCTTATATTAAAAAAATAATTTGACCTTGGTGTTATTGCAATATTATCAGTGATTTCTTTCAGGGGAATAAGCTGATCTTTTTTCAGGGCTGTACAGTGAATCAGAAGGTCCGGTTTGAGATCATATAATGGCCCTATGGGTTCCTGCCTTTTTTCACTAAAATGAATTGACACTATGAGCCCCATTTTCTTTGCTTTTTTCCCTATTGATATAATTAAATCATTATCATCATCAGAAACTGCACTAAACCCAACTCCCTGTATTATATCCTTGATTGTTTCAAGATCTTCAATATTTTCTGGTCTTCCAAGCGTTATAGCGTTTGGCTCAGCCTCCCTTATTGCCCTTAATGTTTCAATAGATTTTGATCCAGCTTCTCTGTAGTCAAAAAAACTGCCTGTTCCAATATTCTTCATATATGAAATGGTGTTTTTCATCTCCTTTACTATTTTTGGGTTGCCAGCATTTTTTAGATTTTTAATCTTGAACCCACCTGGGCCAACTACTTCTTCAAGCGAACCAGTTGGTTCGTCCTTGATGAATGAGTCTCCAATGTGCGTATGGGCATTAATTGGTTTTGGAATGTAGAAAACTTCTTCTTTTATATTTTCGTTCTCCTCAAATATCTTTTCGTCGGTATAATAAATGCCTTTCTTATATTCTCCGTTTAAATAGAAAGTTCCTCTGTATTCTGTCATCTCACATTCACCCCTTTATAACCCCAATCGGTTTCAGTCTTGCGATTCCCTCTGCAATTTTTCCACCTACTATGGAATTATATATCTCATCTATATTTTTGTAACTCTCTGGTGCCTCTTCAGTGAGCGCCGAAGTACTTGCAAACTTCATTTCAATCTTCAATGCTTCAAGCTCTTTTTCAATTAATTCTGGAGATAGTTTTTCTTTGGCCATCTTCCTTCCCAGAACTCTCCCTGCACCGTGGCAACTGGTTGAGAATGAAATCTCGCTGTTTCCTCCTACTCCTCTCAGTACATATGAGGCTGTCCCCATACTTCCTGGAACAATTACAGGATGTCCTATTCCAGCATAATAACCGGATGTAGATTCTGGAGGGAGTGCTCTTGTAGCACCCTTTCTATGAACAAGAACCTTTTGTCTCCTCCCTTCGATATCATGCTCCTCGAAAGCTGCAATATTATGTGATATATTGTAAACCAGTTCTGACTCATCTTCCACGAACTCATTCCCCATCACTTTTTTTAGTGCATTTCTAATTAGACTTATGATCATTTGCCTGTTTGCGAATCCATAGTTCGCAGCCCCATTCATGGCGGAAATGTATCTCTCAGCATCCCTGCTGCTCAATTCCATATATGATAGCTGGGCGTCCTTCAGACGTTTGTTGTGATCCAGATCCCTGATTTTCTGAATATAATCTGTTGCCACCTGATGGCCAAGACCTCTTGAACCGGTATGAATCATTATATATACCATGTCCTTATGAATTCCAAATTCTTCTGAAATTTCATTATTAATGATCTGATCTGCGAATTGTAATTCAATGAAATGGTTTCCGGATCCGAGTGTTCCAAAAAAGTTCATTCCCCGTGAATAAGCTTTTTCTGATATGTTTGCTGGTTCTGCGCCAAATATAGATCCATTATAATCTGTCTTATTTATATCGTCCTCTGTTGCCATGTCCCTGAAATATAACCACTGAATCCCTTCAGAAGTTATAGCTTCAATATCTCTCCTAGATAATTTATTTCTGCTTCTGGCCATACCTACAGGTACCTGGTTGAATATTTCTTTTAATATATCCTTAATATGCAATCTACATGTCTTTTTGTCTATCCCGGTATTCATCAGTGCAACCCCACAGTTGATGTCGTAACCTACCCCGCCTGGAGATACGATCCCGTTATCAGAATCAAATGCAATAACAGACCCGATTGGGAACCCATATCCCTGGTGAATGTCAGGAAGACCAATAGGTATACCAATCTTTCCTGGAAGTTCTGCCATGTTGAGGAGCTGTATAATAGCTTCAGTTCCCATTGCCTGATTTATTATATTCTCTGTACCTATGACTCTGGCGATTGAATGACCATCTTCTATTAAATAGGAAAAATCTTTTTCTCTACTAACTTTCAGTCCCATCCCAGATGATATTTAATAATACTTAATAAACAGTGAAATATTAACATCATATGGATGATATTCTGGAAGTTGAAACACTTGAGGCCGACTTTTCATTCAAGCTTCGTCTGGAGATATATCTAAGAAATACTGCAATTAGAATAAGGGCCCGCTCCAATACTCCAGAAAAATTTGATGACTATATAGCAGAAAGAGAGAAGATAATAAGGTCTATGATAGGAAAAGAACAGAGTGTTTCAGACAACGGCAAGATAATTTATCCATGAAAATTCTTTATAAAATCTACTTATCACTTTGCCTAAAAAGGAAATTATAATTTTTCTAAATAAGAATTAATATTCCTTAATGATTGTGGATGGATTATTGTGGCAATTGGAGATAACGTATTTAAGGAACTGCGGGATGCGCTGGAAACCGCAAAAAGGCATATTAGTATTATTGAATCTCTTATGAGAGAACAACCCTCAGGAATTATCAAAATTTCTCAACTCACAGGTCTGCCTGATCATAAAATAAGGTATTCCCTGAGAGTCCTTGAAAAGGATGGCATTATAATACCATCAAAGGACGGAGCGATCATTACACCAGATTTTGTTGAAAAGAAGGAAGAGCTTCTGGATGGTATCAGAGATATCCTGAAAGACATGAACTCACTTGAAGATGAGATAAACAAATCACTTCTAGGAAGAAAGTGAATCAATGGAAGAAAACTCCTATGAAATAAGAGTTGCCGTTCCGTCTGATGCATCTGGCGTCATTAAGTGCATGCAGAACGTAATGAGTGAAAAAATATACCTCGTAAGCGAGATATATCTTTACACAGAAAGAGGACAAAAGGATATATTGCGAAACCCCGATGATCTTACTCTTGTAACCGTTTTTAATGGAGAAATAGTTGGAACCATGAATATACAGAGGGGATTTTATAAGAAAAATAGACACACGGCCAACCTTGGAATTGCGATTGTTTCTGAACACAGGGGAAAGGGGATAGGAAGAAGGATGATCGAGAATGGAATAAAGTGGTGTAGGGAGAATGGAATTATAAAGCTGAATCTGGAAGTATTTTCCTCAAATGAGAATGCAATATCACTTTATAAGAAATTAGGATTTACTATAGAAGGACAGAGAAAAGGTCAATTTCTGGTTGAAAATACCTATGTTGACGACATATTAATGACCATTTATCCCATGGAACATAAAGAATAGGAACCCTAAAAGATTATGGTGTTTTGAAAAGAACTTACAATTTAGAAGAACAACAAAAAGATGAACAATGATTTTAGAATTGTTTATTGTTTTCAGAGATTTATAGGTATCCGCTGATCATGGATATAGATTTATTAGTTAGGATAACAGGCTACAGAATACGGTATTATAAGTTGAAGGAAACTTTAAATTCTACTAATTTTTTCCACATAAATTTAAAATTAGAAACAAGAAGCAATTCATTTTAGACTGTGGAAAGTGATTTAAACCCTTAAAGCGATCAGTACACATAATGAGGTCGTTCGGAAAGTCAGATATATTATTTCTGATATTTTTTGCAGACATGACCGTGCTTATGTTATATGGAATGAGTGAAATTCTCAGTTACACGTATATACACGGTGGGATGGTAGCATCATCCATAACCTTGAAGAATATGTTTGTCTACTTTTACTATCCACCGAAGAATATTCTCTCCCTGTATCTCCCTATTCCATTCTTTGCTGGTATTGGTGTCCTTTTTGCACTATACCTGTATATTTTCTACTATAATTACAGGACTACCGCAAATCATAGAGGTAAAAATCCCCTTGATTCTCCAATTGGATATATAGCTGGCATTGGCTCTCTCATATACTTTTTATCTATAGTTCTGGTTCTGTTTCAGGATGCTTTGGGAGCCCCAATCAGTGCAAAGGGGATCACTGAAATTGAGAATACAGAACCCGTCTTCTTTTATTTTCAACTAATTTATGCTCCTTTTGTGGAAGAACTTGAATTCAGGATTCTTCCTATTGGTATCTATCTGGCAATAAGATATTATCTGCAGAAAAGAGATTACAAAATCTGGGAGGTATTTCTTGTTCCGGGGAAACTGATGAAGAAATTCCATAGAAAACTTGACCTGTACGACTGGATAATGATTTTTGGAACCAGCATTCTATTCGGATATGCCCATTATGCATATGGAGACTGGAGTCTTTCTAAAATACCTCAGGCTGCTCTTGGTGGATTTGCCTTTGCTATTGGATTCATGATCTTTGGTCCATTTGTGGACATTCCAATGCATTTCTTATTCGACGGTACATTTACAGTTGATATACTGCCAAATGGAAGTGCAGCCTTGTCTCCAATAATAATCGGGATAGTACTTGTTTTCATATGTGCAATCATCACCATTATTCTCATAATTATCAGGTATACAAAGAATAAAATGGAAGGGAATAAGGAACCTTCAATACAGGTTCAGTAGAAATCTATTTTTCTCTATTTTGAAGTTATTTTTGAGCATACTTTGGATTACTGCTGGATAGTATTGCAGTTCGTATTTGTGAATTCTTTCCTGTAAAGATTCTGGCGAATCTTCTGCAAGAACAGGAACAGCGTACTGAAAAATCACTGGTCCACGATCAACTTCGCTGTTCACTATGTGGATTGTGAAGCCGCTGTACTGTACCCCATAATCAATGGCTGCTCTATGCACTTTGATTCCATAGAAACCCTTTCCTCCAAATGATGGAAGAAGAGAAGGATGGATGTTTACAATTCGATCTGGAAATGCCGCCAGAAGAGATGGTTCTATTATCTTAAGGAATCCTGCAAGGACTATCATGTCTGGTTTCTTCTTTTTAAGAATCCAGGGAGTTTCTGAGTTATATTCTATGATTTCCACACCATTGTTTTTGGCTATACTTACAGCCCCTGATTTCATTCTGTCAGAAACAAGGCTTGCCACATCGAAAGATGAATCCTTTCTGTGTGAATATTCAAGTATTGCACTGAATGTTGTACCGGAGCCAGAGGCAAAAACTATTATGGATTTTCTTTCCATATTGTGGTAATTGTCCCTTAAATAAAAAAATGACCATTATTTAAATGGAAATCATTCGTTCAGTTTATATGTGTGATATGTGATAAGGAATGGATGGAAATCTGGATTGAGAAATACAGACCAGAAAAGGTAAGCGATGTTGCTGGTCAGAAAGAAACAGTAAAGATGCTGGAAGGTTTCATCAAGTCGGGAGAGATGCCCCATCTTATTTTTGCAGGTCCACCAGGTGTGGGAAAAACAACAATGGCTCTCTGTCTTGCAAGGGAGATGCTGGGAGAAAACTGGAGAGATCACCTGCTTGAGCTTAACGCATCTAATGATAGAGGCATTGACGTTATAAAGAATGACGTTAAGGAATTTGCAAGAAATGGATCAATAACTGATGGGAAATTCAAGATTGTTTTCTTTGACGAGTCAGATCAGTTAACACCAGAGGCTCAGGCAGCTTTGAGGAGAACGATGGAGATATATTACAAAAATGTGAGGTTCATATTTTCATGTAATTACAGTTCTGGTATCATTCCACCCATACAATCGAGATGCGTAATTGTAAGATTCAGAAAGATATCATTAGAAGATATGGTAGAAGCCCTTAAGAAAATTGCCGACACAGAGAAACTTCCAGTAGATGGAGAGATACTTGAGGCAATTTTTGAAAATTCTGATGGCGATATGAGAAAGGCAGTAAATATTTTACAGTCCATAAGCTTTATAGAGAAACCCACAGTAAAAGATGTTTTCGATGTGGCAGGGTCAATAGATGAAAAAGAGGTTGTGCCACTTTTAAGCAACATGAGGCATGGGAATTTTGTTGAGGCTTCAAGGATTTCCACAGGTCTCATAGTGGATAAGGGATTTTCCGCCATAGATATTATAAAGGCGCTTCATAAATTAATATCAAGAGAACAAACATCACCAATAATAAAGAGAGAAAGTTTCATGGCACTTGGAGATGTCGAACTGAGGCTGGCTCAGGGTGGTTCTGATAATATACAGTTAGACTATCTTGTAGCAAGGATGTGCAAGCTGTCAACTGAAAATCTATGAGGATTTATACTAAGGATGTCCATGTAGATTATATCTAGATGGATTGCCCGGCTTGATAATTTTCCAAATTCCTAATATTCGTCAATTTTTCTATTTCTCTTTGAATCCATGTCCTTCTTCATTCTTGTTACCATTACCTTTTCTTTTCTTTGACTGGAATAATAGTATGCCTGATCCCTGGTTCCACTGAATATCAGTATGTATACTTTTCCAGCCTTGAACCTACCTGTTCTTCCTCTCCTCTGGATTGTTCTTATTTCTGACGCAACTGGTTCGTAAAATATTACAAGATCTGTTGACGGTATATCCAGACCTTCTTCTGCCACACTGGTCGCAAGCATTACATTATAGGTACCATTTTTGAATTTATCTATACCTTCCCTCTGAGAACTCTGAGACATTCCCTTATCTCCTTCCCTGTTTCCCTGGCCAACAAACCTGATTGCCCTAATGGTTGCTGAATTTTCTTCCAGATACTTCAAAAGAATTTCTGATGTTTTCCTGTAATGTGTGAATACCAGACACCTTGACTCTGGATGTTCCTTTATTAGAAGTTCTGCCATTTCCTTAACTTTTTTGAATTTAGGGTTTTCATAATTTTCTGAGGCTGTTTTAATAAGTGTTTCCACCTGCTGAAATGTCGAATTTCTCTTCCACAGGTTCAGGGTCCTGATCAGAGACTTATCTTCTGAACTTTCCATTTCCTGCAAATAATTATTTCCTATTTCTATCCCCTGTGTTTCTATGTATTCCATCAATACATCAAGTCGGATTACTGCGGTAAAATATGGAATGGATGTAAATAATGACTTGTCTCCAGAAGTTGCCCTTTTTGATAGATCACGGATGTATTCACTCATCTCTGATCTTGATGCACCTTTCTTAACATAACTGAATTTCTTCTGGATCTGGTCCATAAAATCCTTCTTGGTTTCCCTGAGAAGTGAAATGCACTTTTCCTGTTCTGGGCTGATCCTTATGAAAACGGGTTCTGTGTCCGAGCCCTTAACATAAGGAGCAATATCAGGATCTTCATCGGTTCTGATCATTACACTATTAATTTTCAGATTCTCCTTGATCTCGTCAACTTTCTCATTTTTAGAACCTGGACTTGCAGTCATTGCAAGAATTCTCCTATCAGGTAAATTGTGAAATTCCTTAGCCACGTTAACATAGGCATAATTTCCCGTCGCCCTATGTGCCTCATCCACAATGAGAAGGTAAAAATTGTTCATAAAAACTATTTCACGCTTAATGTCCTTTTCCACAGTCTGAGGAGTAGATATTATGAACTGTCCTTCTGCCCATTCACTCATTCTCTTATCCACAGGGTCATGCCCCGTAAGGCTTCTTATTTTGATATTCTGTCCTTCAAATAGCTTCGTCATAGTCTGAAAATGCTGGTCAACAAGTGGCCTTGTGGGTGAAATCATAATGACTTTTTTGTTTTGCTTAATGTATGTATATGCCAGCATGGCAGAAACTAAAGTTTTTCCAAGTCCGGTTGGGAGTATCAGTAAAAGATTTGATCTCAGTGCTTTCCTATATGCTTCTACCTGATATGGTCTTGGCCTGAGATCGTTAAATTCTGGTATGTCTTCGTCCATTCCTCAGGTACATCCTGAGAGATTTAAATATTCTTTCCTTCCTTTGTGCCAAGTATGTGGCAGATTTTAACTT
>JAKBGP010000096.1 GCA_021833045.1 Thermoplasmata archaeon | reverse complement strand
GAGTAGTTATTTGAACGTACAGCCTGATAGTTCATCACCAACAGCATGGCAAATGCCAACAACTACAATGGAAGAGCCCGGTTACACCAATGGAACATTTACTTGTGGTATCGACTGTACCATAGGTGATCTGAACACATTTACAGGAATTACTTTTGGCGATTTGTTCATTGCAAAATTGGTATATGGTAGTCTTTACAAAACAATGCCTGATGGGCAAATAGAACCATGGCTCGCTACAAACTACACATTGACACACGTTACGTCAAACAATAAAACCTTCGACATTGAAACTGGCAAAATGACAAATTATTCATATGTGTATACAATATATCTGAGACCATATGTTCAGTGGACAGACTGGTCAAAGGCAAATGCTTCGCAAACATATACTTTTTCAAACAAAGTTGATTATAGAAATTCAACTGGAGTGTCATTTACTCACACATACACGAGCTATGCACCGACTGTAATGAAGAAATATTATCTGCAGTCTGGGGATGTAGTTCTGAGCTGGAGGCTTGAGGCTGCCCTTGGTGGATGGCCAGGAGTAGTTAATGTAATTCCTAATGGAAATCTTTCAGTAAAGGTATTTGTACCAAAACCAACACTGTTAATTCAATCAAGCTCCCTGCAATCATATATTCTTCCATATAATATCTGGGTACATCACGACTTTACGAGTGTTAAAGGATTATTCAATTACACTCCAGGAATTTCTTCTGGAAACGGTTATTATGGCTGGGATCTAGGATGGAACACCGCAACTGGTTCTGCTCCAGGATTGGTCGGAGACGGACCATTTATGGTCGTTAATGGATACGGTATGCCTCAGGGTGGCATTGTACCAAACCAATATGATAAGTTTTATGTAAATCCACATTTCTTTGCACAGTACGCAAACGCGAGCAGTGGCCTGAGACAGTACTCTCCAAAGATATATGAATTCTATCAACCATATTATTCTTCTCAGTCTTCGATGGTAGCAGCCTTCACCAAAGGACAACTGGATCTTCTACCAGTATCACCTTCTTTCCTGTCACTGGTTAAGGGAACTCCAGGAGCATATATTTATATTAAGCCATCTCAGGTTTTCTGTGCAGTTAGAATAAATGAAAACGAAACGCCTCTTAACATTACTACCTTCAGACAGGCATTGAGCTATGCAACTCCATACCAAACAATAGATGGAACAGTATATGATGGACTCTTAACACCATCTTCAAATACCGTACCACCATGCAATGTGCTCTGGTACAATTCATCAAGCCCGCAGTATACTTATAATATGCAGAAAGCCAAATCAATGATTAGTGCCATACCTGGAATGGCTAACAATTCTGGAACGCTGACATATAACGGTAAGAAGGTAACAATTCAAATACAGATAGCTCCAGGAAGTGAGACACCTTGCGCTGCTGAAATTGCAGATGAAATGTCAACCTCATTCGCAGCCCTTGGTATAACGACGGTGATAAAAGAAGAAGCCTACACAACAATGTTTAACAACATATACGAAACCATCACTGGTAAAGGAAATTTCTATCAGATGGCAGAATATGGACAGGGAACAGAATCTGGAGATCCAGCAGACCTATGCGCATTATTCATAAATGATGCCCCAGCTTATTTCAGTGTAGGTTGTACTCTAGGACCATATACATCGTTGAACTTTAATGGGAAACATCTTTCCGGTCAACAGGTGACCACTCTTCTAACCAACCTATCAAATGAATTGTTGCAGTCGGACTCATATCAGCAGGCAATCCATATTTCAAAGGAGATTCAGACATTAATCATAGAAGAAGCAACTCTAATCAACCTAGGATATACAACAACGATAGATGCATTCCAAACAAACCAGTTCTCTAACTTTACCACAGAGAACTCGAATTCTCTATTCAGCCTTTATTTCACACTTATGGAGGTAAACAAGGCCAAGACAACAACTTCTGTAAGCTATAAGTATAACATGCAGGTACAAGAGAAATTAACAGGAGCTCTCGTAGAAAAGCAGGGAGATAGTGGAAGTATAACATACACAGTTCTTAATAAGACAACTGGTTTACCGGTTCAGGGTGCCACAGTTGGAGTATCTGTATCATCCATAGCAAAAGGGTTGATCAACACAACATCCAACCAGCTTACTACAAACTCAGCTGGTCAAGCAACTTGGAAGTATGAAGTATTCAAAAATCTCAACCTTTTGTTGCAAACAACATCAAGCAGCGGAAACATAATAAACCTGCCAGATGAAGAGGTTAACATTTCTGCAACAGTAAATCCACCCACTAAGGATATTCATACAATTACAACATCAACATATCTTAACATAGAGTTGATAAACACAAACGAAAAGAATAATCTAAGAGTTACATCTACTTATTCAGGCAAAACCCATCTATATGCAGGAAGCAGCGGTAAATACATGTACACTGTAACTAATAGCACTGGAACAAAGGTAAAAGATGCAAACATAACCGTGGTAATGTCGGGAATACCCGGAAGTGTTACAAGCAGTGCATTCACTTTTAACACATCTACTGGAAACAGTGCAAATTTCACATTCACAATTCCTAAGACACTTTCAAACTTAATGACAACATATGGTTCATCTGGAAATCCCATGTCTCTTTATTATCAGGAGATTAACATAACTGCAGTCGCATCTGTGGGAAACCAGAACCAAACAGGCGCGGGATACGCATACAACAATGTATTCGTAATAAATCCATCTCTGGTTATGTCATATAACTTGGGAAGTACCAGTTACACGTCAGGTCAAACAGGTAAAATAACAATCACAGTGACCGAAAATGGAACCGCGGTATCTGGAGCATATGTTAACATCACATCATATAGTCTTTCCGGTGTAAATGTTGGAATCAGTGGATATAACCTGACAACAAATAGCGCTGGTGTTGCGGTATTCACATTTACGGTAGGGGATGCAAGTTCAGGAAGCGGGTCTTATGTCACGGCAAATGAAAGCATTGTTGCCAAGGCAAGCACATCAAATAGCTCTGTCGTACCTGCATACTCCTTCGTCAATTACACCGTAACTGAAAAAGTTGTAAAACCATCAAGCAGCAACTTCCTCTATGAGATAATTGCCATAATAGCAGTTGTGATAGTTATTGTTGCGGTTGCAGGTGTTTATCTCATAAGAAAACCGAAAATACCTAAAAACTAATTTTTAAAATGAATATGTCAGATAAAGATCTCTGGCATCACAAATCTTTTCTTTTATATTTCAACATTTACCCAAATATTTATTTTCAGTTTTCACATTAATTTTATTGGTTAAGATTCCTTGGATACCTGTGTCTGTTTCTGAAATTATCCCAACCATTTCCACCAGCTATTAGTCTAAAATTTATATTTGATACTTAAAAATTTATTATATGGAGTCCATATTACAAACTGAATGAAATGACAGGAAGTTCTGAAAATTACAGAGAACGGAAAGAGGTAATAAAGCCTGCTAGACTGAACATAGGGGATGAAATAAGAATAATAGCCCCGTCAAGTTACCCTGAAATTATATCCCTAAGCCAATCAGTTGAAGAAATAACCAGAATTGGGTATAAGGTAACATATGGTATCAACGTGAAAAAGCTCAATCAGGAAACTTATCATTCAGCAAATCCAGAGTTGCGTGCTAAAGAATTGATGGATGCTTTTAGAGATGATAAGGTAAAGGCAATATTCTGTGCAAGAGGTGGCCATGGAGCAAGGCAGATTTTACCATTTCTAGATTTTGATGTGATAAGGGATAATCCAAAGATATTCATGGGGTACAGTGATATTACAAATCTTCATATGGCCATAAATAAGATTTCTGGGTTAGTCACATTTCACGGTCCTATGCCAGACACAGACACTGAAGAATTTCGAGGGGAAAAACTGGAAACAATGTTTAAGATATTTAGAGGAGAACTGTCAGACCTAAGGCCATATATAAAAAGACTGGTAAAGTATGTGGTTGGAGGAAGTGCCCAGGGGAGGTCCATGGGAACCAACATGTCAGTCTTTTCATCTCTAACTGGAACACCCTATATGCCGGAGTTTACTGATAAAGTGTTATTCTGTGAGGATACAAATGAAAGATCAGTAGACATAGAAAGATATCTGGACATAATGATACTCAATGGCACGATTAATCAACTTGCAGGATTTGTATTTGGGGAATTTAAGAATAGGTCAACCTCAGGAGAAGGAAAACCATCAATAGAAGATGTAATAAGGGAATACATGGTAAAATATTCAAAACCATCTCTAGCCATGGCACCTTTTGGGCATGGAAATGAACAGATGCTAATACCTCTTAACCTGAAGGTAAGAATAAGCGAATCAGAACCTTATATTGAACTGATGGAATCTATGGTTGATTGAGATCAAAACAAAAAACTATGTAAGAATGTAAAATAAAGATTATGGTTCATTAATTAGGAAACCTGTAAAGTGAGTAATCTTTCCTGATTTTCATGAATTCGGAGATTTCTGAATTAATTTTTTCATAAAGATCTGTGACTATCTCATTTTTCTCAAGCCATTTTGACATCTCATCAGATCCGTAATTAAGATTCAGCTTTTTTAAATTAATTAGATTTTTATCCATGTTATAGAGTTTTTTCATGATAGTGGCTACCATCCTTATGCTACTGTAACTCTTTTTATCCTTTATATGAATGAAATATCCTATTAGTTTCTTTTCTTTAAGCGGATTAAGCAATGAGATAAAGGAGGTTTTTCTAAGAATAACACCCTCGAACTCATCAGATCTAAGATCTACTGGATCTTCCAATCCAAACTGCATAAATGGGTATGGAGTGCCTCTACCAACGCTAACATTAGCTGCCTCCATTAATACCATTCCTGAAAAGTTAAACATTGAGTCTAGAGAATTTAGGTTCAGTGATGGTGGGACGTAATATTTCATGTAATTGTCATAATATCTTGACGGATCGTAATCTGTCATCTTTGAAATATTCAGATCTGCACCAATATTTCTATTCATGAATTGAGCTAATTCACCTATGGTCATTCCGTATCTTAGTGGAAATTCGTCCGCTCCAACAAATGAAACAAACTCCTTCTTTAACACAGGTCCATCTACAATGTTGGAAAGGGGATTGGGTCTATCGCACACAACAACCTTTTTTCCAAGCTCCGAGGCTGTGATTAATAGGTTTTTTAGCGAAGAGATAAATGTATATGGTCTTGTGCCAGCATCCTGTAAATCATATATCACTGTATCAACATCTTCCAGCTCTTCCGGTTTTATGGACTTTCTATCTGCAGAATAAATGGATACAACATCTATCCCGTTATATGTCTCATTTTTAACATCATCCCCATCGTTTAGTGTTCCATAAAAACCATGTTCCGCTGTAAAAATCCTTCTAATTCTGAACCCTTTTCTTATTAGAAATTCAACGTTTTGCTCTAAATTCTGAGTTACTCCACTGGCATTAGTTAATAAGGCCACATTCTCATTTATTCTATTTTTTCCAAGATTTTCAATCCCGAGGTTAAAGGACATTGGTTTGTATCTGGAATAACATAATAATATTATTTATCATAGAATACTGCAGCCATTTCTGCCATATTAACATTAATAATAAAGTAAGGTCATCGAACTGAGATCCTTCAAACGACTTTTCCAGGTTTTACGGCAATTTTCGACTTAATATTTATTAAATTCAGGCCAAAAAGTTATGTTCTATTCGTATCAAAGGAAATCGGCAATATTAATCCATTTTTATATCTCATAGAAGAATTTGTGACTGTTTATGAATTTAGAAAATAAATATTTCAGGAGATTTGATTTACTAAAATGTAAACAGATCTGAAAACTGATCATAAGGTATTGATAAAAACAATTATTTACACAACATGTATTAGACCCCTGATGGGAGCAAGTGCAATCCATTCACGTGTTAGTAATCTTGTGATGGAAGTAAGAGAAGAGGCAGCTAGAAGGTCTTTGCTTGTTCGAAACAACATTGAGAAGTTGAATAGAATTTCCAATGTAGAAGATAGGGTTATTCAATTTAAGCAAAATCTACTTAATGCAAGAAAATCCGCCGGTGTCACATCAGATTCGCTTGATATCCCAGGAATTGAAGTTGCAGAAATTAACGAATCATTTCATGGAACGCACATAAGAGCGAAGCTCTACTCACCGTCAGGATCGAAAGATTTACTCCCATGTATTTTTCATATCCATGGAGGAGGTTTACTTGTAGGAGGAATAGATGAGGAAATAAATAGGCTGGCTTCCATATCGCTTAAATTGGGATGTAAAATTTTTGACATAGAATATAGACTTGCACCAGAATTTAAATTTCCAATCCCATTGAATGACTGTTATTACGGGTTCCAGTACTGTTCAGCTCTTGCCGAAAGTCTTGGAATTAATTCGGAAATGTTAAGCATAATGGGAGAAAGTGCTGGCGGTGGCCTTGCTGCTTCAGTTGTTTTGCGCTCAATTAGAGAAAATGGCCCACAAATAAGGAACCTATTCCTTATGGCACCAATGCTAGATCACAGGAATACAACTCTTTCCAGTGCTCAGTATGATGGTAGCTGGCCTTTCTGGCCAACGTACTATAACAGAATGGGATGGAGAGGATATCTTGGCTCAGAAAAAGAGATATCTGAATTTGCCTCTCCATCCATAGCAACCGATTTAGAAGGTTTTCCAGAAACTTATATTGAGGTAGGATTCGACGAGGTTTTTAGAGATGAATCAGTTGACTTTGCTAGAAAACTTATAAATTCCAACGGAAGAGTAGACCTTCACGTATATGATGGCATTTTCCACGGATTCGAATATGCAATCCCTGAAGCTGATATAACTCAAATAATTCTTGAACATCGGTACCTAAAGATGAAAAGAATGATTCACTCAAAATTATAAAACATGGAGTAAAATAAAAATACCCTAATTCTAAATGCGAATCATAGGCGTGAATACAAGTTTCAAATTACATAGTCCAGCTTTAAAGCACTTATCCAAGTGAATGCTGATGACAACTTCATCCTTAACGCCGTTGGCGGTTATTTCTCCGTGACAAGGTGCAAGATATTATGTGTGGGAGGCATAAATTTTTTTGAGTTCACGGCAAAGTGAGAAGATTAAAAAAGTTATGGATCATCGATGTTTATGGATTTAAAGTTTCCTACATATTGTTAGAGCCAACTATACATTTCTTTTATTCGATATTATTTATGGGGATTTCTAAAAAAGTCCCATTCTGAACAGTCTGTGCAAACATAACATTTATTCAAGAAACACACTTGTTACTGCATGAGTGATCTCTTCGATACAGCTCTTAGGGAGAAACATTCAGACATTATTTCGTAAATGATCCACTCCTTAAGGATCTGTATCATAATGATACTGATAGGGAGGGAGACCCAATATTCTAATCATATCAATGGTGAAGGTACTCTACCTTCAGTCCATGTACAACTTAGTGGATGATCAGGCTGAGAAAGAGATCCATGATAAAATATCATTCATGAACTTTTTAGATTATCCTGATCTTCTTCCGGATGCAAGAACCATATGGTTATTCAGAGAAAGATTATCAAAAACAGCAAAGGATCATGACACAACCATTGATCTTTCAAGGAGAGGAATCATCGTATATAAAGGGA
>JAKBGP010000095.1 GCA_021833045.1 Thermoplasmata archaeon | reverse complement strand
TAAAAAGGTAAAATAGATATCGCATTATTCCGGATCAGCGCGGAGGTTGCCGAGCCAGGTTAAAGGCGACAGACTCAAGATCTGTTTCCGTAGGGATCCGCCGGTTCGAATCCGGCCCTCCGCATTTATGTTTGTAATCAAGGATAACAAAAAAGATGGTATTACCTAAAGTAGTTTGACTACTCACCTGCCACCAGAATGGCTTGGCTAAGGCACCGGAGAAAATTCTTCGGGGGTCCCATCCCGTATCTAATGGTTATCATTAATTATGTATTATGTGAATTTCTTTACCTACGGCTGTTAGAATCGATTACGGATCTCAGGAAAGTGTCTACATAATGTTCACCAAGAAACACTTTGGAAAGGGAACGTGGTATAGCATCCTTTAAGAATTTTCCAGTTCGCATTGCTTTTGAGAAATCTTCAGAGTTCATATTAGAAATAAAAGATACAATAATGGTGAACCTCAAAAGATTTACGAAAGAACTCTCTAAATAGGTGAGATAAAAGCTGTAATCATGTTCTTCCTCTCTATCCTCATCTTTTACCATTTTGGATACGCACTCCCTAATATCACCATCCCTGACCTCGTGGTGTGAATACTTATTCCTGAGGCAATAACCAACATCAAAAATCTTGTAAATGTATTTGTTTTCATCAAACAGAAACTTAACGAGACTAGCAAGACCTCTCAGAGTCTCCTCTTTACTTCGATCCTTTCTCTCAGAGTAGAACTTCTCTAAAGCTACGACGGAATCATTTATGTTTTCTAATTGGTTATGATTGCTTTCAATTATTTCGCTGTATCTTTGATAGACCCCACGAAGTCTCAGTTCAACACCTTCTGTATCCTCTTTTTCTATAAGCCGGTGAAATATGTCCTTTTTGAAGACTAAGTTCAAAAAACTGCCTGTAGCTTTCCTAATCTCAGATGTTTTTAGATTCCATTCAAAATATCTGTGAGATGGTCCAGAATTAGGCTTTTTAAGAATGAAGTTGTCGTAAATCTTCTCTTCACCCAAATATACGGAATAACCCCAGAAAGATAGATCTGGAATAGTTTGTGACTGAATCAACCTCAAAAAACGCAACCCATCCAATCTTTCCCAATAGAGTAAGTGAAAGGCTTTTTCAAAAGCGTCCAACTGCGAGTAGAAGGCTGGCATATGGCCAAACAAGAAATTTTTTGTTTGGTGGTGAAATCTAATCGGTATAGTTGAAGAATCCCTTTCTGAATAAATATAGAGATATGTCGGAGACAAACTCGGTTTTGAAATGTTTGATGGGATCTCGTTTTCACCTTCAAGTTCGCCAGCCTCGAAATGCTTGGGGAAGTCGTTTATCTCAGGTCTTCGTATTACAGTCCTGACGCCCTGGTTCTCGTATTTCAAGTCAAGACCGAGGTTTATCCGGCTATTCTCGTCAAAAGTGTTTGGAGTAATGTTAGTGATGCCTGAATAGGCCCTTATTTTTACATCGTCGTTTAGCATTTTTATTAGGAACTCCTCATCTTTCTTACTCCATTTTGTCTTTTCTTCCTTCAGTAAAGTTGAAAGAAGCCTCTCTGCATATTGGTACACCAGTACTGAAACAGCAATTTCATCTTGGAGTTCATTGCTATAGTAAGGATGCCTCATCTCTCTGAAGGCATTCTTAAATTTGGTAACAAGAGCTTCGTTGCAATTTAGGAAGTATTGACAGAAGCTTGAAACAGAGCTGTCTTCAAAGGTCTTTCCCGGAAAAAACTGTCCTCCCCCACTCTCTATCACACTCACGTTATATGTCGAAGTGAACTCCTTAAGGTTTGGCTTATAGAATGTCTTCTTTACCAATCTTAAAATTCCTGGGTTTGAAAGGTGAAACTCAAGCGCCCCTTGTGTCCGGTCCTTTTTGATATAGAGATTCAGATTCTTCCGTATTTCTTTAGCGATCTGCTCAATCTCCATTGAGAATTATATGGTTAGAAGTATGTAAATCTTTCTATCTATTTAGATTGGTGATGATAATTTGAGAATGCATACAGATAATTAACTGAAGCATTCCATCAGTTAGAGAAGTCAATAAATAATAAAGGCACTTATGATATCAAATGGATAGAATATAGCAATTTGGTTCCAGCACCAAGTGTACAGCCTTACAGTATAGGAGAGTTTAAATACTGTATTATTGAAGTGAGTTATAATTTTGGGGATTCTATTGGATAGTTTCTGTACTAAAATTACCCTTTTACCCTTAATTCGTCAATTATCGTCTCGTATAATGGATAAAGTAGATCCTTAGCTTCGTCTTCTTTGAATCCCAAAATTTTCATTACTGAAAGGTCAAGCGATAATCGACCTTTGAAAGTTGAAACATATTGTTCTATTATAGATGGAAAGTCAACATCCTTGATTGAATCGAATACTCTTATTAATTGTAACTTCTCTAATTCTGATAGATGTGAAAGGTCAAATATGTCAAAATTCGTCAATTCACTTTCTCTAATATCTGTAAACCCACCTGTTGTTTGTTCTCGTAATGACACAATATTGGCCATCGTAATGCAACTATTCAAGATCAATGTTTGAATCTTGTTTTCTATCTCTCCTGAGAATTTTACAATCTTGAAAGTGTCTGGGGCAACTGCCCCATCCTGAGAATAAAAAGCGAAATGATGCGTATTTCTGGAGTTGGGCCTAAATCTTCTGCCAACAAATACTTCACTCGTTTTCTTTCTGACATTTTCTCTATGGTTAGACCAGTTAAAATCTCCTTCCCATTTAGAAAATTGCTTTATTTTCTCAAAATTGTCTGGGGGGTCTATTAGAATATAGTCCAAGTTTCCTACATCGAATTTCTTCACCGAGGTTAGCGTTCTCAGTGCGTGTTTAACATTAGTCCTTGGCACATTATACTCTCCGTCCAGGCCCTTTATTTTGAATTGTATGGAATTGCCAATTTCATTTGTCAAAGTGAGAAATGCCCTCTCTATCCGAGACTCATCCGTTGGCCTAGTGATAAAAACCAATTCAGATAATCCGGCAGGAGAAACGTGATAGCCTTCGGATATCATTTCGTCTCTTATTTTCTTTAATTTCTCTCTACCTTTTTGACGAACTGCCGAAAGGAAGTTATTAATGTTCTTTTTAGATTTAGATGAGGAGAGTCCAATTAGTGGCATTAAGTTGTTAGAATATTCATGTAATTTTGATGTTTTAATAAATTCAACTTCCATTGTGTCACTGTTAACCTCAATTCGTTTTTCGTACGATTCCCTCAATCTAGAAATAATTCCTTTTATTGCATCAGAAGGAAGACTCTTAACTGATGTCTTAATGCTTACGATGGCCGTGTAGTCTGTCGGGATAGGTTTTCCCTTCCTCGCTATGAAAAGTATGTCTTTAAATGATGCCCCCTCGCTAAACGCTTCATCTTCTAGAGGTTTGATGATGTACTGGGTGCTGTAATTTTTCAGCATAAATTCTCTGATCTTCTTCGTTGCCTCACCACGGGCAAGATTAATAGGAATTACCGCAGCCAACTTTCCATCTTTTTTTAAAAGCAAATCAGATAGGGCCATGAAAGAACCCCATAGATTGACCTGGTTTCCAGAGATTTTGTTAAGAACCTCATTTTCATTTATTTTCTCTCGCATTTCACCGGGCATTTTTTCCCGGTCCGAAAATGGAGGGTTCATTATCACCAAATCAACCGGAGTAAGTTTGAATCCACTACCTTTTCCTTCCATTGAAACAGCCCCATGTTTCCTTATCACCGAAACATCTCCATCTAATCTACTTTGAATTGTATGTTCAAATCCAGATATTTTGTATCCTTTACCACTAACAAAATCCTTCGACTTCAGATCTTTGGCCAATCCTAATGAGTCCATGGAAGCTATTTTTACCAGATTTGTAGGCTGTTCTATGTTTTGCATTGCAAGATTGATTGTTGAAATATGTGCGGCAAATGGCATCAGATCTATTCCAGAAATGTCGTTTTCCAGGAAAGATTTGTGAATTGCTTTTGGGTCTTTGAGACCCTTACTTTTTTCATATAATCTCATTTTTGTTTTGTAGCTTGAAACAAGTAGAGTTCCAGACCCACATGCTGGATCTATTACAGTAGAATCCCAAGTATCTATCGCTAAGCCAGTCAAAAGATCAGCCGAATTAGGGTGTGTATAAAAAGCAGCTAAAATTTTTCTAACTTCAAAGGGAATCAGATCATGGAAGAAACGTCCTGCAAGATCGTGAGAAATGTACTCAGCTCTCAATAGTTTTATTGCCTTTATTACATCGTTGATGACTCCAATGACAGCATCTTTGACTGGAATATGTGTAAGTATGTTTGTTCTGTAAATGGACCTGTAGTCTATTTTGGTAATCTGATTGAAATACTTTTCAATATCCTTTATAGACTTTATTTCTCCCATTTCTGGGAGTTGGTCATTGCCTGCTTTTTTGGTATATATGTGGTAAAATAATAGTTGGTTGAAAAGTAGAAAAGATGCGAGACTCACAACTTGACTTTTTGCAGTCTCTTTTTCCTTTATCTCTCCCACTGATGCAAACAGATCAAGTTTGTTCACGACCTCTGCAACTAATTCATCAGTTTTAATCTGGAAAATTACGGAATTCAAATCGCTTGCGTATTCTCCTATTAATTTGACTGCTGACCCAAAATCGACTCTTGATATCTGCTTATCAATTGTAAGCTTCAATTGACGGGCCAAGAAATCAAAGGTCACCGACCTACTTTCAGTCCAATACTCGGTTAATATTACGGCCCATATCTCACTTTCAGTAGCAATTCTGTCTAGTGCGTTGAAATTCTCTATGGCAGAATTTCTAATTTCATCTGGATAGATTAATATGATTACATTTTGCGTGTTAAGGCGCCTTCCATAATCATATGCTTGAGCTACAGCACTAAGTCCAATAGAATCTTTTTTTCCGACCTTTACCTCGATGACAAATTGTAATGACCCATACTTGAAAATTATGTCTGGTTCCTTTCCTGAAACTATTGTGTTTCCGATTGCTTCATATCCATAATTTCTCAATAAATTAATTATGGGGGTGTAAAGAGTTCGCTCTTCTACTTTTGGTAGGGCCACAAAATCTTGAATGCAATACTTAGATTTATTTTTTTCACTTGTTTTACGGCAAAATAGTTAAAGGTACTTTTTCAAAGTGCAATCCTTCAGATTTAAGACTGTACTCTATATAGTCTATCATAACTCTCGTTCGGTCTTGATATGCTCTGATTGCATTGATTAGGTCAATTTTGTTCACATTTGAGAGACTTGAGTATTTCTTCCCAATTATTATCGGGCTGGTTTTTAAATGCTTATAACCACGATTCGGAAGGTAGTATTGCTTTAACCAGTCAATGTACCTGTTTATCTGCTTGACTGTTTCTTTTGTTACCTCAACTGCTTTTAGTTCAATGGGGATTACTTTTAATTCTGAAAGGTTTTTTGTTGTTTCTATCAGGACATCTATCCGTTGCATGCCAACTCCACAGTAGACCTCATTCCCAATCCAGTCAACTCTGGAATCTTCGAGCACGGTTTTATCCAATGAATCGTTGATTCCCTTCCCTATATTCTGAACGATGTAGGCCTGTAAATGAGCTTCGAAGGCTTTGTTCTCTTCATACTTGCGTTTAAGCCTTGGAAAAATATCAATTAGTTCTTTTCTGCCAGAATATGAATTAGAAGCATTCATTGGAGCGATCCTTTGATTAGATAAGTTAAATGTGTAACCTGATGCGGTTATAGTCTTTCCGCCATTCTTAGCTTTAATAAGGTTTATTAGTCTATCAGCCTCATAAGGGTTTATCATAGTGTTACCCCTATTTCCCCTTAGCTTTCTATATATTAGGCTCCATATCATTTGATTAGGCTTGTCAACACTTTCAATGCTGTCCAAGGCTTCCCATTCGGTAACGCCGTCTGGATAAACTTCTTTTGGTTCGATTATTGTCCTAAACGTTAGAGATTTTCCAAGTTCTCTTATTAAATACTGATTTACTCCATAGTTATCTAAAAATGACCAATCATTGACTGCTTGAAATACTCCGTAGAATTTTCCTTCTTGTACCCCATATTGAGCGCTGCTTTGAAGATAGAAAATTATCTTATCTCCCTTTCTGATCCTCAAGCCATCTGCAATCATACTCGCCAGATTGTTTTCAGTCCCCCCTCTAAGACTTGAGGTCGGAGATGCATTGAAGTCCACGAATGTATCTTTGGCTCCAGTGCCTGCAAATTGATATTCTAGATGTAACTTGAATGTATTAACGTCCACAATGTAAACATGAGTAGTCGTCAAAAAGTCACCTCTCAAACAAGAATATATACTCGTGTTTGAAGACGTAGAAGCCACCAAGCATTGCTCTGTATCTCCAGAGTTCCTGTTGACTCTGCTTCCCTTTTGTTGCCTCAAAGTTTTTTACAATAGTAGATTTGAGCTTGAAACCTACTTTCATAACTTCGCTCATTGCGTAGAAACCGAGTGGTATCCACTCTCCCTTGCTGTATTTATCTCCAATAACCATTGCCAAATATCTACCCTTGTCTAGCACCTGATGCACTCCCTCAGCTATCAGCCTAATCCCAGTCAGGAAAGCATCTAGAGTAGGAGCATTTGACAGATCATTGTCATTTCCGCTGAACTTAATAATATCCCAGTAGGGTGGATGCATAATGGCTAACTGAACGGAACCAATATTATACTCCTGCAACAATTCTTTGTAAGAGATTTTTGTGCTATCTGCATTTACAAGTATAATTTTGCTGCTGGAGCTGTTATTCTCTTTACTCAAATTCAATCGAGTAGATTCTAGCGCATCCTTTGATAGATCTATTCCGATACCATTTCTAGCAAATCTTTGACATTCAATTAGTGTCGTTCCACTGCCAACAAAAGTATCCAACACCCAGTCATTGCTTTTAGTATATCTTCTTAGTAACTGCTGTGGGATCTGAGGAATGAAATTGCCCCAATAGCCTGCATTGTGAGCTCCTGACCTATCTCTTTTCTCCATTATCCATAGGCTATCGGTTATAATGTCTTTGTACTCCTTCCACCGGTTCATGTCTAAGTCATTAACCTTGCCAATCTTCTCGGTAGTTAGAGATTTCATCAGTCTGCCAATATAATATCTACATCTTTCTAAAGAATAGGCATTCAAAGCTTGCTTTAAGTTCTCAATAAGTGAGTCAGAATTCATGCCAACATTTGAAGAGTCATCTCCGACCACATCATCTTGAATTCTCGTAACCTTCTTCACACTAGAAATGATTTTTTTGATCTCTTGCTTAATTGATTTTATATCCTCTTTGGCCATGGCCTCATTCAAATTGTTCAGAAGACTTCTCTTATCTGTTATGTCGGCTTTCTCACTTACAAAAGCTTTATCAAAATCAAGCAAGTCTGTTCTCATTGTATTTGGCATATACGAGAATCCGATTAAAATTTTGCATTTAATAGATTACTAAATGCTACCCAGGATGTTGCAACAACGAATGAAAACATTCTAATTAGTTAAGTATAGAGAGGTTTAGGTTGAATAATCTAATTATTTAACTCTAACTCCGCAAATTATTAGGGAATAATTCCTCCATTTGTCATGATTATCACCTATCTTACCAGTTCTGATAATAATATAACTTAAATCTATGTATGGTA
>JAKBGP010000094.1 GCA_021833045.1 Thermoplasmata archaeon | reverse complement strand
TTTCGATGATGGATGATGAAACTCGTTATTGGATCAGCTCAATGGTAGCGGATCACAAAGGAGTCTCCGATGTCAGGCCGATGTATCAAGATGCTAAAGAAGTTACTGGAAAGAGGCCGTCAGTCCTGATAAGCGATGGAGCGCCAAACTTTCATACCGCATTTAACAAGGAGTTCTATTCCAATAAGAAGGACTCAAGGCACATAAGCCACATTCATTTCAAAGGGGATAAGAACAACAACAAGATGGAACGGATGAATGGGGAGACAAGAGACAGGGAGAAAGTAATGAGGGGAATAAAGAATAAGGACACTCCTATCCTAAAGGGATACCAGTTATACCACAACTACATAAGACCTCATGAAGCACTTAAGGGAAAGACCCCTAGTGAGGCAGCAGGAATCATAGTAGAGGGTAACGATAAGTGGATGACGCTAATTCAGAATGCATCAGTGAACTAAAGTAGAACAATTTCTTCTTTACTTACTGGCTGTATCTTTAATATTTTGCAATCTCCTAAGCCACGCTGTTTTAGAGCTTTCTTTTCATCTATCAGAAAATCTATAAGGTGCTTGTCATCGGTCAGGTATTTTTTGGTGGTGGAATGAAATCCATAATAGGAAATTTCAGTTTCCATGCCATCCGAGTCCTTAAACAAAATGGTAATTTTAGCCCAGAAAGTTTTAGCCATAAATATAGATATTTTGGTGTTATTCAAAGTTTTTCGAGATAGCATCCGATTTTTGACAACCGTGTCCAGACTTCATAGACTTGACAGAACCCAATTTTGGGTTCTGTTAATTTAACTGGACATGACCTCATTATTCTGACCTGTTAATCTTCTGGACATGGATGCATTTTCGATAACCGTTTTCCATTTATTCTCACCCTGAATCTCTATCCCAGCCATGTCCGCTGGCGTCTTGTTGCCCAATCCCATATGCGGCTTGAAGAAGTTGTGATAAATCTTGTACCCTTCTATCATAGGAGATTCATTTACCTTCAATCCCCTTGTGCATTTCTCCCTGTCTCGGAATTCACCGTTTGCCCTCTCCATAAGATTGTTGTTATGCTCTCCCGTCAGTTGTATAGTGTTTATGTGGATTAAATCTTGCTTGTTTGAATAGTATTCCTTGTTGAATGCCTCATGATAAGATGCTAGTCCATCCGTTACCATGATCGATGGCTTCTTGCCTGCTCTCTCCTTTGCATTCCTGAATAGCATCCTTGCGTCATGGCCTTCTTTTGTCTCCGAAACTTCCTGAGCCAAATAAAACCTTGTTTTATCATCCATCAACGCAAACACATATTTCCTGTTACCGTTTATCTTCGCCCATACCTCATCGGCTCTCCATGTGTCTCCGACTTGAGGCTGAATTTTAGAAAGGTAGCCGTCCATCAGGGCGACATACTTTTTGATCCAGTTATAGACAGTAACGTGACTGACTTTTATCCCTTGCAGTCTAAGAAATTTCTGTATGTTCCTCAGCGATTCCTGGGTAAAATAGAGTTGCATCGCTGATGTTATAGCCTGAGGAACCGCATGCATCCTTTCAAATCCTACGTTCACCGTGAACCGATATCCGCATGCCTTGCACTGATATCTCTGCAAATCTCCGTATTTATTATGACTTATTCCATGCTTCACTACGTTGCTTGAACCGCACGTAGGGCAATTCCGCATTTCTACTGGTGAAATGACCTTGCTGACAATTTCCTCATGCAAGTTGTAGGATATCTGAACTGCTATGATGTGCTTGCAGCGCGATCCCCTTTTCCTAAAATCAGGACAGTTGCATATCCATCCTGATGATTCCATCTTTCTTACGGTATACCAGATATACTTTTGAGATTGAGATAAAACTTCGTATTCGTTGTCGTTGATTCTCTTGACCTGTCCATCGTGGCTAGCGATTTCCTTTCCCCTTTCTTCTCTTAGGTTTTCCATTCTTATCTTCCTCTCTATATGCATATAACAAACCTAAATATAAACTTATCGGTCTCTACATAGGTAGATAAATAATAGGACTGAGAGGGGGGCCCTCTAATTTCGACTGGAGGTTAGAAGCTGAAAAAGTCCTGAAATATTATTATTTCGACCTATTATTATGCAGGTTATCTAATAATAGATAGACTTATTAACTTGTTGTTTATATATAGGTAGATATGTCCAAAATGAAAAAGGGGATCACAAAGGTAGTTGTTGCCAAAACGGAAAGCGAATCTCTGCGAACTACGATTCCATCTGATATTGTATCGATTCTTGGACTGAGTAGCGGAGACAGCATCAAATGGGAATGGAAACTAGAGGATTCTCAACATATTGCAATTGTAAGAAAAGTGAGTTCGAAGCAGGGTGGAGAATGACGGATAAAGAATCAGGGTTTATGAGGGTAATAGAGAATGAAACCTAGAGATTATTTTTCCACCGAGAAACTAAGAGGGGGATTCTATACGCCTCAAAAAATAGCAGATTTCATTCTTAGATGGGCAACAAATGGTAATGAAGATTACGATATCTTGGAACCCAGTTGTGGCGATGGGTCTTTCCTCAAACAAATAAGAGAGAATAATTTCAAATATAAGTCAATCAAGGCAGTAGAAATCATAAAAAGTGAAGCAGAGAAAGCGGTAAAGCTAAACTTGCCAAGGTCCACAATAATGAACAGAGATTTTTATGAGTATTGTAATTCTACCGAAGATAGGTTCGATCTTGTAGTAGGAAATCCGCCATATATTCGATACCAATTTTTCGACAAGGATCAAAGAGGGGAGGCAGAAAAAATATTCACTAAAGCAAATATGAAATATTCTAAATTGACGAATGCTTGGGTTTCATTTGTAGTTGGGTCGTCATTACTCTTGAAAGAAAAGGGAAAAATAGGATTTGTCCTTCCAGCAGAATTATTACAAGTCGGGTTCGCCAAACAGTTACGTCAATATTTATCCAATTTTTATAACAAAATTAATATTGTGTCTTTCAGGAAACTTATATTCAAAGGATTGCAACAAGAGGTCATATTACTGTTGTGTGAAAAAAATAATGGAAATGCTCATCTGATAGAACATCTGGAAGTTGGCGATGAGACAGAACTTGATGCTTTGGACGTGACCAAACTTAAAAGCCCAAAGAAGAGAATCGATTTCAACTCTAATAAGTGGACGTTTTATTTCCTGAAGCAAGAAGAAATAGATTTCATTGAAAATATCCTTAGCAAGAAAGAGATATTGCCACTTAGAAGTTATGCGGAAGTGGAAGTTGGCATGACGACAGGGTCCAACCAATTTTTTACGGTCTCGTCAGAAGTCGTTAAGGAATATAACCTATGGGATTATGCTTTTCCTTTGGTGGGAAGGAGTGTGCAGGTTCCTAGTGTAATTTTGACCAAAGAAGATTGGAAAAGGAACATATCAAGTGGGGCAAGAGCCTATTTCCTGAAATTTCCACCATTAAAGGAGTTAACTGAATATGATGGAGTATTGCGATATTTGGACTATGGAAAGAAAAATAAAGTCGACAAATATTATAAAACCAGCATCAGAGACGAATGGCACATTGTTCCTTCTGCCTGGGTATCAGATGGACTCTTTTTAAGAAGAAGCAATATCTATCCAAAGTTTGTGATAAATGAGGCGAAGGCATATACAACCGATACAATGCATCGGATTAGCATCAAAAGAGATGCGCGATTATTAGATATGAAAGCAGTGAACATTAATTCTCTTGTTGCTAGTTATTATAATTCCCTCTCGTTTGCATCAGCGGAGATATCTGGAAGAAGTCATGGCGCTGGAGTATTAGAATTGATGCCAAATGAGGTCAGGAACATTCTAGTGCCATATCAAGAGGAAAACTCCAAGATGTTAAGAAAGATTGATAATATGATGAGAAATGGAGACAGTATTGACGATATACTACAAGTCACTGATGAGGTCATTCTAAGAGATGGATATGGATTCACTGAAAAAGAAGTTAACCTGGCAAACAGAATATGGAAAACCCTTTCACATAGGAGGATTGAGAGAAATAAAAGTTAATTCAAATAATCTCGATATAGTACGGTTCGGTCTTCCCTTGAACTGGTCCGTAGAGGTCAAGTCTACGACCACTTAGATTTGTAGCCTTGATATCATTACTCAGAGTACCCCATGATATCGAGGTTGTGAAATTATGTTGTCCTGCTTCAAGTTTAGGATTATGTCTCAAAGTCAATGTGTGAATTCCTTTATCGACTCCTAATATATTAATGTGAAATTTGACTTGAGTGCTTTCTGTGTATGGCCCCCGAGTTATAGTCCAAGTGAAATTCCCGAAAATATTGTTTCTAAAATAAATAGTTTGATCTATACCTTTACTGAGTCCCTGTGTCAAGCTGATTTTACCAGTTGGATTGGTCCCTGGTTTTGTTCGAAGCGCATCAGAATCAGTAAGTATCTTACTCCAAAGCAACCGTCCTTTAGCTGTTTGTGAAGGTTGCGGAAGAGGCATGACCTGTACATTTGGTACAAATCTTTGGGGAATTTTTTGAATGTGTAGCGTTGGAAAAAGTGTTCTGATTTTTTCTATCACCGAATTATTTTCTCTTGCCTTTTCATTAAGTATTGTTTCTTTGTTCATAGCCTCATATTCTTCTCCAGGAATAATATCTGCTGTGGAAAAAGTTTCGACCAACTCTTGGGTGAGAGTCCGAATGTTTGATTCCTCACTTTCAAAGAGGTTCTTGAAATATTGATGTATTTCGTTTAACAATTCCTCTCCTTCGGGATCGGGCTTTGTAAACTCCACCATAACAGATGCTTCAACATTTTGAAAAAGTCCAGCTCTGGTCATATTTGATGACCCTAAGATAATTCTTGTCTTGGTGGAGCCGTTGAAAAGATATATCTTAGGATGGAATATTATATTCGATGTGGTATAATATATCTTCGTATTGATATTTAAGGACAGTAATAGCTCCAAAGCCTTTTTAGAAGTTTGCTTTTGGTCAACTCCAACAATTGTCTTAAACTTACCCCCATGACCCCTGAAATGTAATAGTTCGTCCTTTATAGATTCTATACCAGATGGAGATGCAAATGCAACTATACAACTGAATGAATCATAATCCGAATCATAAAAGGAATGCCGGAGGGTCTTTCCAACTGAATTTCCTTCTTCGCTGAGCCCCTGTCCTATGAACGAGATATGCACACTTGTCAATAATTTACATTCTTATATGCTTTGCCAGACTTATGAATTCAATGATTGCTAAATTCGCATGACCATTGCTTGAATGAGATTTTCGGAGATAAATTAATAGGATTCAAGATTTTTCTTAATCATGGCCTTGAAGTGCCCAATTTGTAACGCTGACAATAATCAGCATCCGAAGAAAGAGTGGAAATACGGTCAGTATCTTGTAAAACGTTATGTTTGTAGTTCATGCGGTGAGCTTTTCAATGTTTATTCTTTTTCTACTGGAAAAGAAAGATTTACTATTCCCAAGAGAAGGTAGTAATTTAAAATATAATGGAGATATTTAGCTGCCTGATCCCAATCCCCTCCTATAAATTGGGGTCAGGTACAATTAATACATTCTAACCTTCGTTACTAACGCAGGTCTCTAACAGTTTTCGCTTTAATGAAATTATCTATGGTTGAATAGGTTACCCCCTGAATTCCTCCTCCTTTTCCAGGTGCGGCCGGAATGGGGTCACTAAGTTTTACAAGAGTGTAGCCTCTCAATTCTATGGCTTTCTTTCCTCTATCCTCAGGACCCGATTCAGGTAATCCATGAATTCTTCTGAATTCTGGATCCGTCGCACTAACTATTTGAAGTACCTCTGCAAAGTAAAGTACTTTGGCTTCGGGCTGAGTAACATAAAGAGCGAAGTACTTTATTATCGGAATCATGTAATCTGCAATTCTTACTGACATCCACAGATAATATTTTTTGAGGAAGTTTACCCCAAATTCCCCTTGGGCTAAGTCATACGAAGGGCATATAATGACTAAAGGATTCAGTTGTGAACGGCTAACAGAACGAATAAACAGGTCTGGCATTTTTTCACCACCTTTATTATTGATTGTTGGCTATTTAACAATTTCTATCTCTATAATACACTTTTAGAAAACTTTCATACCATAGCGTAACTATGTTATTATCTCCCGATTGTTAACAAAATTCCAGAATATGACCATCTCCCGATATCTTAACAGAACCGTCCTGTTCCTACAAATGCATCAACCGATTTTTGACAACCATGCCTATCAAACGTCAACTTGACAGAACCAGTATGGGGGTTCCGTCATTTAAATAGGAAAACTGTATGCGAAATAACATAGGTAAAATTCATTAGGAAGAAATTGTTATATAAATAGGTAAGGGTGGCCCGAGTGGCTTGGGTCGTTCTTGTAGCGACCCGCCCTTCCTTAAAATATCAAGGCCATTTTTTAAAACCATAGGTTTTTCCATTGACCTTATCGAACAAAGGATTGATATTAGGTACTCTTGTTTTGATGCCACGCTCAAAATATATCCAAATACCATACGCTATGAAATCTACATACTGTATACCAGCATAATCTTCTGATTTCGTAAAATATGTGGTAATAATAGATGGGAGTCTTGTATCAGTCCTATACGGGTCTGGACTAATACTGCTATTTAGTACAACCCCTGTTGACCTCGCATTCTTTAATAAAATTTTCATCATTTTATCTGATTCTTTCGAAGATTCATCAGCTACAATTATTCCAGTCTGATTCGTTCTTTTAAGGTATTTTTCATACCGTGGAAGAATAAATCTAAGTGCTGTTGAGTCAGGTGGATAGGGTGCGTTGTACTTCGCATGGTGAGCACCTTTATCAATCGCAACTGCAAATACGACAGGATTCAGGGAGGTAATTTCTTTAAAAATATCATCTGCTAGGTTTTGTCTTTCTTGTGCATTTAGTTTATCATACGGGTCCATTTTTCCAGCATTCAACCATGAATATTTCAATTCCTTGCGGTTTAAATTCTTTGAATCAAAATGAGTTTTATTGATTCCTTCCAGACTCATTTCTAAGTCCTTGTGTTTGTTCTCTTCAATCGCCATACCAGCAAGTACATACCATTTTGTTTTACTTTTTCCAAATGGTGATGGCCAACCAGGGTCACCGGAAGCATCTAAGAAAAAAAAATTCATGTAAGAAATTAAAACAATTTTGCTTATATATGTCTTTCTGATAAAATCATTTCAGGGAAATGTTCCGTTCAGATAAATTTTAAAGCTTTTTTTGTTTATCTTTAGTAGTTTTGCCATACATACAAGTTCCTAGAAATCATTTTCAAACCAAGCTCTTCTGACTTCTTGGTATCGGCTTTCTTCCCCTCTTGAAATGTACCAATTCCTGTCCGCACTCATTGAAACACACTTCACAGAACTCATTTCTAGACACTCCTATGGCCACATAAGGTTCATTCTGATAGGCAACCTTCTCACCGATCTTTATGACGTTATCACACCTAGAACACCTGTGTTCGGCTCTGGCTCTGTGTAGTTTTATTGTACTCTCATCATAGTTGGACGTGATTCAACATCCAATCTCTCAGATAAATATCCCATGTCCAGACTTTTAACAACTTATTGGATTTCTGCCATGTCCAGTTAATTTAACAGAACCCAATTTTGCAAGATTTATATAGAAGGACGAATTACCGTTTTAGGGTGAAATATAGATGTTATCAGGACAAATCCCTATCCTAGTTTTGAAAGAAGGTTCAACTAGGGAATCAGGTA
>JAKBGP010000093.1 GCA_021833045.1 Thermoplasmata archaeon | reverse complement strand
TTTTCCAATATAAGTTTGTAATCCTCAGGAATAGTCCACGGTCCCCTGATTTTCTTAAGAATTTTTATAGTTTCATGTGAAGAAACACCAAATCCTAACCTAATTCCAGGTAATCCACTCACTTTAGTAAGTGACCTGCCTAATATTACATCAGGATATTCTTCAGTAACTTTCATGAATTCTTTTTGCCTTTCCATTGATAAAAAATCTATATATGCCTGATCTAAGAAGACAGTTGCACCTTTCTTAGTTGAAATCTGTATTATTGTTTTCATCTCCGTGGAGTTAAGCATTTCTCCCGTAGGATTCACGGGTATATTCAATGAGATTATATCATAATTAAAATTTTTTATAATTTCAGTGTTCTTAATCAATGCTCCTAAAGATAATCTTGTTATTCTACAGCTACTGACTTCTGCTGCTCTTCTGTGCTCTGAAAAAATTGGTTCTATTAACAGAGCGTTCCTTCCTGAATGTGATTGATATACATAATGAATTAGAGATGTCATTCCATAGGTTGCAATAATTCTTTCAGGGTTAATGTTGAATAGTTTCCCTATGAGTTCCTCTAATTTTTCTTCACCCGCAGGGTAGTGTTTCAAAACTCCCGTCTTTTTTCCCATAAGATATTCTGGACTGTTGTGATTGATGTTCGCTGAAAAATCTGTTATTTCGGGATATTTATCCTTGATCCTCAGGAAATGATCACCGTGTGTAAAATTATCATCTGAACTTAATTTCATTTTAGTGTAATTAATTTCATATTTATATCACTTAAGTATATTCCAACGTGAAAATATCAAAATATGCAAGGGCATCGATTTCTTTCTTTACAATCATACCTGCAGGAAATGCAGAATTCATACCTGAAGCTATCTATTTTCTCTGGTTACCATATCTTCTATCAGGACTGGTCTCCTTTATAGTTTTGTACGAAATTGAAGGTTTCGTTTCAAAGTTCATTCTCGCAATAATTGCGCTCAGTATAATAGGTATTATACACGGTGCACAGAATCTTGATGCGCTATTTGATCTTGGAGACGGGCTCATGAAGAGAGGAGAGACAGAGAAAAGACTTAAGGTGATGAAAGATCCATCTGTTGGTGCTGGAGGCTTATTTATGTTCTTTGTTGTATATGGGATTAGTGTTTCTGCCTTATTTTCTGTTCCCACAAACAAAATTCCCTACATGATACTTTTTTCCCAGTTAGTGGATATCATTTTCATGTCAGTGATATTCTTCAGAAATAAGCCAATAGGTGAGGGTTATGGTAAATTCTTTTCTGTGATTTCATCAAGATGGACATTTTTAATTACTTCCTTTGGAATTCCGTTTATATTATCATTGTTACTCTTCCCAGAGTATATTGTTGTTCTTTTTTCTGTAATTATAATAGCAATTATTCTGAGGCTTTATCTTTACAAAATTTTCGGAGGCGTAAATGGAGATATAGTTGGAGCATCTGGGGAGATCGGGAGAATGTTTGCCCTCCTTCTTTCAACCATTTCAATTTTTCTTGTTTGATTAGAGTGGTCAGTAAAAATGTGTTAGTATTGAGAATGATAATTTTTTATGCACGTATACAATGTCCATTCTATGTCAAGATTTTATTATGCTTGTAAGGACGTAGGATTTGATTGCAGTTATCACATTGATGAACCAACACACAAGGATCTGTGGAACAAAATAAGGATACATAACCGGTATGCGCACAATCAATTTGATATTACCCCTGAATGGGAAGAAAAAATAAATAAGGCAATACAGGAAAAGTGAAGTAATGAGACCGATACCGACCATACTCAGGTCTGATGAGCTTATAGATAAGAGCCTGAAGAAAGCGTCAAAAATAGACGAGCCTTACGACAAGATATTTGAGAATAAGGTTAGAAAGGAAAATATAGACAGAATTGCAACTGCAGAGAGTGTTTCCGCAATATATCTAAAAAGGATAGTTAAGAAATTTCCAACTTCTGAAAAACTCCATCCGTTCTATGAAGATTTTCTTCAGTTAAAATTTGGAATTGATAATTATAAAAGATCACTGAACAATGTGCAGTGGGCTGGAGAAAAAATTGTTGAACTTGCGACAGATTCTATACATGATCTTAAGAGAGCAAGAACAGCACACGAAATGGTAAATGTAAGAAAGAAATTTTACGGTCGATTTTGCTCTGTTCTTGAGCACGTTGACAAGGACCTAAGATTACTTGGTGAATGCAGGGACTTTCTAAGGAAACTTCCGGAAATCGATCCAGAAAAACCGTCATTTGTCATAGCAGGAATGCCTAATGTTGGGAAAAGCTCACTGCTAAATTCACTTACTAATAATGACGTTCAAATTGCACCTTACCCATTCACGACACTTAACGTATTCATAGGTCACATGAATGCGGGACCAAGAAAGATCCAAATTGTGGACACACCCGGTTTACTTGATAGGCCGATGGATGAGAGAAATGAACTGGAAAGGAGATCTATTCTTAGCCTGAAAGATATACGGGGAGTTATTCTATTTCTTATTGACTATTCTGGATTTTCAGGATATACAGTGGAGCAGCAGGAGAAACTTTACAACGATATAAGGGCAAACTTCCCTAAAAAGATAGTAAGGGTACAGACAAAAATAGATATAAGTGAAAGAAAAGAAGAAATTGCCATATCCAACATCAACAAAACAGGGATAAAAGAATTAAAGGACTTTATTATTAAGGAGTCTGGTGAATTCACTGAATACGGATATTGAAAAGAATGTCCTTAAGAATGCCATCGAACACGATGGTAGGGCAGAACTAAAGAGCGTAGTTAATAAATTACTTGGTTCCTATCCAGAACTCCGATCATCGATCAAGGATCTGATGGCAGATATCAATCTGAGTATTTCAAAGATAAATTCTATGAGCATCGAGGAACAGATTTCTCTTGCCAATGAGAAATATAGTGATATCCTTATAGTTGAAAAGAAGAATGAGGAACATCACCTACCAGATCTTAAAAATGTAAAGGGTAAAGTTGTGATGAGGATGGCACCATCCCCCTCTGGACCACTCCATATTGGTCATAGCAGGATGTTGATTTTAAATGATGAATATGTGAAAAGATACGGTGGAGAATTAATTCTCAGAATAGAAGATACAAATCCAAATAATATATATCCTCAGGCTTATGACATGATCCAGGAAGATACCAGATGGCTTGACGTAAACTTCACACAGTTTGTTATACAGTCAGAGAGGATGGAGCTTTATTATAAGAGGGCAAGGGAATTAATCCTGATGGGAAAGGCCTATATTTGTAAATGCAGAGTTGAAGATTTCAAAAGAGACCTTATGGAATCAAAAGCATGTCCCCATAGGAATCTTCCACCAGAGATGATGGTTGAACAATTTGACCAGATTATAACAGGACATGATAAGGACTTAAAGCCTGTTCTCGTTATAAAAACTGACTTAAACCATCCCAATCCTGCGGTTAGGGACTGGATTGCATTCAGGGTTATAGAAACCCCACATCCCCATACTGGTAAGAAATACAGATTCTATCCTCTGATGAATTTCAGCGTGGCTGTGGACGACCATGAACTGGAATTGACACATGTAATAAGAGGGATGGATCATCTAAACAATACGGAAAGACAAAAATATATTTTCAACTACTTTAAATGGGACATACCAGAATATTTTCACTATGGTCTCATCAATATACAGGACGCCATACTGAGTACTACATCAATGAGGAAGGGTATTGAAGCGGGCGAATACAGAGGATGGGATGATGTTAGGCTCGCAACTCTCCTGGCCCTAAGAAGAAGAGGGTACCAGAAAGAAACCTTTAGAAAATACTGGATAGATTCTGGCCTGAATGATGTAAACTCAGATTTCTCATGGGAAATATTCAACTCAATGAACAGGCAATTCATAGATCACTCTGCAAACCGTTATTTCTTTGTCTCTGATCCGGTGAAGGTAAAGATCAATGGTTCTCCTGAAACAGAATCAATGATACCTCTCTATCCTAAAGAATCTGAAAGGGGATTTAGGAAATACAGTCTTGGTAAGGATCAGACCCTCTATCTGCAGAAATCTGACATTAACGATGCAAAGGAGGATGATACAGTTAGGCTAAAAGATCTGTATAATATAATCTATAAAGACGGAGCCTGGCATTATCTTGATTCTGAAAATAAGACCAAAAGAAAAATCATTCACTGGGTGAAGGACGATTCTCCGGAATTTGAAGTTTATAAACCAGATGGTACAACTGATAGAGGTTTCATAGAATCTGATGCAGTAAAAGCAAATGGGATAGTACAATTTGAGAGATATGCATTTGTGAACAAGACATCGGAAAGATATGCACTATATCTGCATAAGTGAAAATAAAAAAGCTTTGAATTTATTCAAAGCCATTTTTCTTTCCAATTTTAATATAAATAGATTTTTTAACCTATATTTATTGAAATGTCTCCTTCCTTAACGTAATATGCTATTGCACCCAGTATTATGAATAAAGGGCCAATATAGAATCCTGCATGAATTATTAGCAGAACTATTCCAAGAATTAGAATAACTATACTGTTATGTTTTCTGTCACTGTTTCCTACCTTAAGTTTCTCACCG
The DNA here is from genome assembly GCA_021833045.1 of Thermoplasmata archaeon. Next base: position 3,192 of record JAKBGP010000093.1, on the reverse strand, counting down.
TAAGAGATAGAAATTGCAGACAAAATTATCTGTAACAGAAAAATTGCTACAATAAATCCAAAGGCATCCGGGAAAATAGAAAGATTTCCTGTAACTCTGACAATACCTCCATTAAGTGAGGCTGCACCGATTATGATTGCAACTATAAGTTCCAAGACACCTGCAATTATTCCTATTACTGCACCGATAAAAATTGCCAGACTCTTGAGATCATTAGTAATCTTCATTATTTATAATAACGTCTCATTATAAAATATTTTTCTACATACAAATTAAACATAGGTTTTTCAAAGAATTTGTAGAAATAATTTATAAACTTCTAATAGGTTAATTAAGTAATTGCTGGAGGACTGCTCTCAATCCCTGACGATTATATCCCCTTCCTTGGCAAAAAATGCAAAACCACCCAGTACAATTAATATAGAACCAATGTAATCCCCTGCTCCAAAGGAGAATAAAATTATACCAATTATGAGTATGGCCATTCCATTTCTTCCACTCAACTTAGCATTTTTAAATGAATTTTTCGCAAATTTAACTGCTATTATTACTAATATCACACTTAAGAGTAATAAAATCAACATAATCACAATGGTATGTTCTACTGACAATACAGCTTCCTCTGTCGGATTTATAAAAGGACCACCTGAAAAATAGTTTGTTATGTAATCATATTGAATAATATAGTTAATAAAACTTATAATTCCCCAGATAATGATAAATAGTGATCCTATCAACACTGAATAATATTTAGTGCTGTTTTCAATCTTCATATATTAAGAATGAACCTCAGTTAATAAATTTTGCTTTAAGTTCAATTTACTAAGTTTCTTTACATATAACTAAGTTCTGAAACTCATTATTAGAGTGTTTTAAATAAAATGTACGTATATGATTTGACAATGGATAGGGAATTGGCAAGAAAGCTTATTTCAGTAGTTTCACAGGAAAAAAAGAATGCGAGATCTATTTCTGGCAAGGATATTGTTAATATTCTGGTTTACAAAAGGAAATTTTTAAAGGAAGAAAGTTCGGTAAGGTTTGAAGATGAATGTGTCAGGGAAGGACTACTTTCAAGAGAAGGAGATAGTTTTCTCATCAACTTCAATGCTCCTGCGGAACATGTTCCAATCGATCTGGTAATAGATGAGGAGGAACTTTTCCAGGAGCAAACCAGGGATGCTTCTTATCTAGACAGATTGCTCAATGCTGTAGTTGCCTCGGGTAAATTAACAAAAAAAGAAGCTCTGGAAAGGTCAAAGAAGCAGCTTGAAAACTTAAAATATGTTAACATGACAATAAGGCTTTGTTCACTTATGAACGATCTATATATTGATTATTCTGACATTAAAAAAGATATGGAAAGAGATATCTTTAACCTTATTTCTCTCCCTTAAATTTTTCAGCTAAATCTCTTGCCCTTCCGATGTCCTCGTTCTCCATTGCAAGATCTATCGACACATCGTATAGGTAGGAAATAACGTCCTTAAATTCCTCCTTATCTTTCTTTGTCTTGAATGAGTTCAGGGTTGCCTCGGCCTTATCTATATTCTCGGTTGATAACTTGTTTGCATCCTCCATTTTGTCCCTGTCTCTTAGTAGCTTTATGAGACTTACACAGGCTTCATAATATATCTCCCAGATTTTCTCCTTCTCTGATTCCTGCATGATTTCTTTATATATTGTCGTGGCCTCCTCTGTATTTTTTATATCCTCAGCCAGAATGTCGGCAAGAGCATTCTTCAGTGACAGCGTAAGACTTATATCCTCAAGTTGATCAGCAACTTCCATTGCCTCTTTAAGCGTTTTTTCTGCATTTTCCAGGCTACCAGCCTCGTCCTGCAAATATGCAAGATTCATCATTTCAAGAGCAAGAATCTCTGGTTGTTCCAATTCTGCTCTGATCTTAAGTGACTCAATAAGATTGGAAATGGCATTCTCCGTTTTCACACCTTCTTTTCCATAATAAGCCTCTGAAATCTTGCTCAGAATATCTGCCTTAAATTCCTTCTGATCACCGGCCTTCTCAAGCATTCCTTTGAGGGCAGTTAAGGCATCTGCATATTTCTCCTTATTCATTAGCTTTTCAACTTGCTTCATACCAGAATCGTATTCACTTTTATCCATATTATTCACCTTTCATTAATTTATCAAGAATTACCCTTGCATTAGTCATATTAATCGAACCAGATTTAACCAGCATTTCGGCAACTTTCTCAATATTATCACCAGTGGCTCCTACTGCCATCGCTAAATTTTTGGAGTGGAGAGCCATATGACCTTTCTGTATTCCCTCATCACTTAAAGCCCTCATTGCGGCGAAATTTTGTGCTAGTCCGACACATGCCAGCACTTCTTCGAGTTCTCTGGCGTCTTTAATATCCAGAATCTTTTGACAGATTTTTGCCTTTGGAATGCTAGCAGAGGTGCCTCCAACGGTGCCCACACTTACTGGTATCTCAATTGATCCTATTATATCTCCATTGTTATCCAGTTCATAATGCGTGAGAGAGCCGTATGAACCTTTTATTGCTGCATATGCATGCGCATTAGCCTCAGCTTGTCTCCAGTCGTTCATAATTGCAAGTAATACCGCATCGATTCCATTCATAATACCCTTGTTATGTGTAGCAGCTCTGAATATATCCTCCTCAGCTAGCCTTGCTGCGTGAATGAATCTCTCAACCACCTCAGGACCACCAATTGCATCTTTCCTGAATGTTGCATATGCTCTGACAATTCTTAGAGGTGAAAGATTGCTAAGGATCTTAAGTACAACAGTACCTCCTGTGATTGCTTCCAGAAAAGGCGATACCTTTTCTACCATACTGTTTATAATATTTGCACCCATTGCATCTCCCGTGTCGATTTCAAGATGTATAATCAGAACATGATCGTCATATTTCACGCTATGAAATGTGATATCTCTGGCACCCTTTCCCAGTTTGCTCAATGTCCTGCTTGCTTCATTTGCAATTCGCAATATATTCTCCCTTTCCATGAGAATTTCCGTCTTGGCTTTTCCTATATCATCGAGATTTGTTAACTGTATCTGGCCATACATAATAGATGAGGATGCATAGGCTCTGAATCCTCCTGCCATTCTTGCAATCCTTGCACCGTTTGAACATGCTGCTATTACAGAAGGCTCTTCTATGGCCATTGGAATGAGATAATCCCTTCCATTAATAC